>JACXUF010000194.1 GCA_014764105.1 Sulfuricurvum sp.
ATTTTATCACATATAATGCTTGTAATCGAAACAGAATTCTGTTTCTATATTTAAAAGCTCTTAAGGGGAGACAATGAAAAAAACAATCAAATTGGCAGTGGTAGCTGCTTTAGCTCTAGGTGCAACATCTGCATTCGCAACAAATGGTGATCATTTAATAGGTCTTGGTGCTAAAGCTCGTGGTATGGGTGGTACTGGTATTGGTATGGGGCACGGTGCTGAATCAGCTCTTGCAAATCCAGCTATGATTACATCTGTGAAATCTACTAAAGTTTCTTTTGGTGGAACTATATTTATGCCTAAAGTTTCTTATGAAATGAAAGCTACAGACACTGCAATGGGTCCTGGAGCGATGCCTGCAGGTACTGTAATGGCTGATGGAGATAGTGCTTCAGATATGAATATGATTCCAGAAGTATCTATAGCATCAAAAGTTACAGATAATTTTTATGCTGGTGTTGGTATGTGGGGGACTGCAGGTATGGGTGTTGATTACAGAGGATTAGGTGGTATGGAAATGGTTACTAATCTGCAGTTAATGCAATTTGGTGTGCCGTTAGCATACAAAGTATCTGGATTTAGCGTGGGTATTACTCCAATTCTTCAATATGGAGCGTTAGATATTAACTACAAATATGACAGTGATGCAGATGGTGCTACTGACTCTACATCTGGCGAAGGTGTGGCTCAGGATTTAGCATTTGGTTATACTCTAGGTGCTGCTTATGAAATGAGTGGATTAACTTTAGGTTTAGTTTATAAATCTCCTATTGAAATGGACTACAAAGGTCAACTATCAACTGCTACTGCACCGTTTGTAGGATTTGGAATTTTCCCAGCTGCAATGTCTGACAAATTAGAACAACCAGCTGAAATAGGTGTTGGTGCTTCTTATGTCATGGATGAACACACTATCGCAATTGATTATAAACAAATTAAATGGTCTTCAGCAAAAGGATATAAAGAATTTAATTGGGATGATCAAGATGTGGTAGCTATCGGTTATGAGTATGCAACAAAAGGTTGGGCTTTAAGAGCTGGTTATAATTATGCTTCTCAGCCAATTAAAGATGCTGGAGCTATTCAAGCTAACTCTTCTATGACTCCAACAGATTATGCAGGAAATGCACTTAACACATTTAATCTCTTAGGATTCCCAGCTACTGTAGAATCTCATATTACTCTTGGTGGTACTTATGATATTTCTGAAACGACATCTTTAGATGTAGCGTATGTGTATGCTCCAGAAACTTCAACTACATTAGAAACTATGGCTTATGATACAGATGGTAATCCAGCTAATGGTACATCTGGTGGTTCTGAAACAACTGTAAAACAGAGCCAAAATAGTGTTAGTGTGCAAATTAACTACGCTTTCTAATATCTAAGTTAGCAAAAGAAATTCTCCTTTCTTTACGTCACCCTTTTGGGTGACACTCTTCTTCTTT
>JACXUF010000050.1 GCA_014764105.1 Sulfuricurvum sp.
CTTACCGATGCGCAGAATAGATAATTGGGTAGGTGTCTATCAAACTTTAAGATACATTTTTGATTCTCAAAGTTCACTAGACCCAAACCTAATGAAACTAGATCCCCGATCAAAACGGGAATGACGGAGATATTACCCTTTGACACACTCAGAGCAAACAAAAAACTTAAAGCTCATCCTCTTTAAACATCGGATATCGGTTTGGAACTTTATTCAAAACACTACGCGCATGAGCGATTGACCCCTCTTTGCTACGTTCTTGCAAATAATCATACGTTTGTAATGCAGACATTTTTTCTGCAATTGCCGTTGTAATAAACTGATTCATCGAAATATTTTCATGCTTGGAAAACTCTTTTAAACTCATTCCGAGCGAATCGGGAAGTCGTAGGGCTATATTCATCACAAAACTCCTTGTTCAAATAGCTCTTTAGGGGTGAGGATTCGGATACCGAAATGCTTTTCTACACCTTCAAAATCTTTCGTATTAAACGTCACTATGATAGACGCTCCACCGTTCACAGCCGTTTCAAGCACTTTATCATCGCCGCTGTCTTTTAAAAACGGTCGCCATAAAAAATGTAACTTGACGGGATGAGAGATTGAGACAATATCGGCAATAAACAATTTAAGATCGTTTTCGCTCAAATAGGGATATTGCACTTTATTTTTAGGTCTCAATAGAACCTCTTCATACTCCAATACCAACGGAACAGATACAATATTCATAATGTACCCTTTCTCGGCATAATCCAATGCGGTTTGAACCAGTCGAAAAGACCCGCCCTGATTGGAAAAGAGTGCTGAGAGTAATACATTGGTATCCACTACAATTTTAGTCATGAAGATATTATATGTGATATACAAAAATTAGTCAAGAGGAGTTGTTGGGGGGATAGATCCCAGATTGATGATAAACGATTGGGTAATGGCCTGTTTGCCAATCGATGGATGGAGTGTTGGGGAGATACACACTACGCTTAGCGGTGGTAAAAATCCCGTTTCTGACTGAAAAGCGAAAGTGTTGGGGCTTTTTCAGGGTTGATTAAAGAGTGTAGGGTTGCAGGGTTGTTAATCTAGTATCAACAATCGCTCTTCCAATTGTGAAATGATAAAGGGATTGGTAGTGTTGATCGCATATTCCGAGGAGGGTATGAAACTCATCATCTAAAAAGCATCCGATCCCTGTTGCGCTAAGTCCCAACGAAGTCGCTTCAAGATATAGTAGTTGTCCGATCATGCCACATTGGTGGTAGAGATTTTTGTAGCCTACGGCGCCGTATTGTTCGAGTGTGTTTGAAAAATTGCAGAGCATTCCGAAACTAAATGCCCCATCGGACGCGATCTCTTGATTGCACGAAATGTATTGTGCTGCTCCTTGAAAGTCTCCGCTTTTCAACAGATAGAGATCCTTAAAAGACTCCTTCCAAAGAAAAGTGCTATCCAATGACTCACGGAGGTGAATCGATTCATCTGGATTGCGAAGATAGGCATATAATCCTTTTTCCAGCCCTTCAATCCTGTGGACGAAAATAATGAAATTGATGTTCGGAGCTTCACGACAAAAGAGTGATGCATTGAGCAATTGTCTAAAGTGCTCTTGGGTGATTCCGCTGCGATCCATCATTTGCGCACTTCGCCGTTTTAGGATAATCTCTCCAGCCGTTTGTGAAGGGGGTGGTATATGGCGCTGGACATCCAAAGATTTGATGGAGGGATATATCCCCTGTGATGCTTCATCGATCTCATAAACAATCGGCCAGTGGTGGTGGGAGGGGCTTAAAACATTGGCAGATGGAAGTGGTGGCACTTCGGGAAGGTTAAAAGCAGGATATTCAATTTGGATCATCAAATCTGGAGATTCCCTTTCATCTTCGTGAAATCGATCATGCTGATTTAATCCACTCCAACGTCCCATCTCATCGGTATCGATTGAGACAATAGAGCACTCCCATCCCAGCATTGTTGCGGCGATTTTGATCGCTCCGTAGGCATGTCCCGCATCGAGCTGGCAATAGCGCCAGCATCGTTCGCCGTATTTCCACATCTCTCGCCAAATGGTTGAACTGAGCACCAAAAGAAAGCCGTTTTCAATCACAGGGGTATCGTAGGTGTGAAGCACTTCAAGCGCATGAATATCCGGGGCGTAGTGGGATAGGGTAGGGTGGCAGCTGATCCCATCCATTGGAGGTGCTATGAGATAGCATTCAGTGGGATGAAGATTGCCGCTGCTAGCATTGCAACGGAGGGCCCACTCGGATCTGCCATGACGTTTTATCGCCGCAAGACCGAGGGAATAGCGTAACAACATACTGATCGATTCCAAACACAGCGGAGCTTTTGGGAGTGGTTCGGTGCCAAAAAGCAAATGATATGGCGGGGTAGTATCATCGTGAAGCAACTCGGTTGTGTGGGTTTGCGGATAACGACGAAACGGATCGGGCTGGGTTGTCCAGTCCAAAAATCCAAGGCTGGCGGCATAACGGGAAGGGCGATGTTTGGTACGGTCATGATACCTAAGGGCGGTCGCGATATTTTTCATGATCAGATTGTGAGACTTTGGGGGTAAAAATCCCCTTTTAGATTCGATTAGCGTAATGTTTTTAAAAGTTCTTGAAGCATTTGAGCATGGGTAGTGGTTCCATCGATCGCCATTCTGGTGAGATCGGAGGTGAAGGCTGTTCGATAATGGACTCCTTGATCATCCATATTGATATTGAGATCGGCACTGAAACGGAGTGGTGGTTGGGTGAGATTATAGTGCTCTTTCAAGATAGTGGGTAGTGTTTGGGCATCTTGGATAGAGATATCACAAAAACCTTGGGTCGTATTGAGTTCAGTGTATGCGGTGATTTTTCCTCGTATAGGACTTGGAAGATCAAAAAGGTGAAAGGTTTGCTCTACATCGCCGGCTCTTAAATCAAACGTGATGGATGATGGTTCTAAATCGGAGATGATGAGAGTGAATTTGGTATCGCTTTGGGCTACATTGGAAGTTGCTTTGAGTTTCAAGAGTTTCTCATCCCCCTGTAGTTTTCCTTTGAGTGTTAGTTCTCCAGCTAGCGCTACCCCAGCCAATTGCTCCAACACTCCCGCATGTTCAAATGAGGCATCTATGGTGATGTTGGTTTTGAACGCTTTGACGCGACCAAACTCATCGGCGAGAAGCTCACGCAACGAAAACGTCGTATTGTCATCCTCCATGATGGGGGTGGGGTTGAAATGTTTAGTGAGTGTGGCAAGGTGGATAGCGCCCGTAATATCACGTCGATCAAATCCTTTGAGCTCAACCATACCACTAAGGGTGGTATTGGTGTCGGAGGGGTATTGAAGCAGATGCATAAGAGTCTGATAATCAAGAGAATCAAAAGTTAGTTCTATGTTGGAGAGGCGGAATCGGCGGAGCTCTCCATTATAATAGATTTTGCCTCCGACGATATTGGCATCCCCTCGGATATTCATAGCAGCAATCCCCCCGCTGATCGCGCCGTCAGTTTTAAACGGAGAGGAAATCGGGTTCATCCCTTTGGGGATCAAACACTCTAGCCGATAGTGGGCATAGAGCCTAAGGGTCAGGAGAGAAACTCCCCCTTGTGTGGAGAGGGTATTGCCATATCCATCCTGAGCCATCAGATAAAAGCGTTTGGGGGTGAGGGAAAATTCCCGCACGCTCATCGAAGTGGAAAATCCCGCACTGAGGGATTTTTCGATGAGAGGGGAGAGGATGCGATTACCCCAAGGGGTAAACAATACCAGTCCTATCAGTACGATAAATAGGAGAAAAACCAAAAGGGCTTTAGCGGCTTTGGTGCGTTTGAAACGGTGAAACATATTCATGTGAGCGCCAATATCCACGGCGTGCCGATAATCATAAAAATGAGAAAAGCCAGCAGTGTTACCGCACCACCGTAAATATATATTTCACGAGCGCTGATGTATCCGCTGCTTAGATAGATCGCGTTGCACGAAGAGCCTTGTGGGGTGATGGTGGCGTTAAAGTTGGAGGCAAACAACAGCATCATAGCCATCAATTCGCTCGGAACACCCGCTTCCACTCCGATGGAGAGAAAAATACCAAAGAGGGCAAGCAAATGGGCACTTTGAGAGACAAACAGATAGTGGATAACGACGTAAATGAGGATCAAAAGGAGATAGATGCTAACCCATGAAAGACCATGTAGGTACTGGGTGAAATGTTCGGAGACGGCGTTCATAAAGCCTTGTTCGACAAGCTGTGTCGATAGGGCAAAGAGAATGGCAAACCAAATTAGGGTGCTGAGTATTTCCCCTTGACTTTTGAAATCTTCGATCCCAAAGACCCGTGTAATCATCAATATTCCCAACCCTCCAAATGCGACCGCCGCTTTGTCGATGGGAAAAATACCAGATAGCACCCAAAGGGTGAGCATGGAGATAAAGACACCGGCGGTAATCCACTCGTTGCGGCTGATTCGCCCCATCATCTTGAGCGCTTCGGCTGCTTTTTGGGGAGCTTCTGGGGTCTCTTTTAGTTCAGGGGGAAAAATTTTGTAGAGCATCCACGGGATGAGGACAAAAGCGATGAGTGTCGGTAAAAAAGCGTAGAGGAGCCAAGAGCCAAATGTGATGGTAATTCCCATCTTTGCTGCAATTCCGACACCGATTGGGTTAACTGCCATTGCGGTGAGCCAAAGTCCTGAGGAGATTGTTAGTCCCGCCATCGAAGTCATCATTAGATAGCTTCCTACTCTGCGGTGGGTGTTGTCCTCCACACGCGATCCGCAATCATGCGCTAGAGCGTAGACGATGGGGTAGAGGACGCCCGAGCGGGCGGTATTGCTAGCAAATGCAGGGGCGATGAGGATATCGGTGGCGATCACGCTGTATCCCAATCCCAGTGTTGAATGACCGAATTTTTGGATGATATGGAGTGATAATCGTTTGCCAAGCCCCGATTTGTGTACGGCATGAGAGACGAGAAACGCCGCAACGATGAGGAGGATAAAACTCTCCGAAAACCCCGCATACGCTTTGGATGGTTCAATCACCCCACTTAGGACACTCACGGCAAGGGCGATCAGTGCGGCGGTAATTATAGGGATAAGATTGAATAAAATCGCGATGATAGTGGCGATAAAGATCGTAAAAAGGTGCCAAACGTTTAGGCTAAAGTGCAGTGGCGGAGGGAGAAACCACAGTGTAAGGGTAAAGACGATAAGTGTGATCAAGGCAAAGTAGCGTGTATCGGACATAAAACCCTCATAAAAAATAGAAACCATATTATAGCATTGGTACAGTAATTATATAGTTTAGCCTATTAGACTAAACTATTTTGAATAAAAAAATTCATATACCTCTTGACAACACTTGACTCAATGCATTATAATAGCATCAGATTTCAACAAAGGAGTCTTTAGAAATCATGTCAAACGAAGTTAACGAAGAGGTTTTGAACGATACCCTATCTGCTGAAGAGACGGTGGAAGAGAGCGTCGCTCAAGAGTTAAATGAATTAGAAACTATCCAAGCCGAATTGGCCTCGTTCAAGGACAAATACGCCCGTGTACACGCTGATTTTGACAATATCAAAAAACGGTTAGAGCGTGAGAAGTATCAAGCGCTCGAATATGCGAACGAAAAATTTGCCAAAGATTTGATCCCTGTTGTTGATTCGCTGGGAATGGCGATCGGTGCGGCAGAGATAGAAGCGGAACCTGCGGTTTTGTTGGAGAAACTCAAAGAGGGTGTTGAACTCACGATGAAACAACTCCTCGGTGTTCTCGAAAAACACGGTGTCACTCCGGTCGATGAGTCTGAACCGTTTGATCCAAATATCCATAATGCGGTACAGCGTGTGGATTCTGCGGATCACGAAAGTGGAGCGATCGTCAATACCTTCCAAAAAGGGTATCGTTATAAAGAGCGAACATTGCGTGATGCAATGGTCGTGATTGCCAATTGATGTGAACGACCATCGGAGCAAAGCCCCGATAGTCTACGTTGGGCACTAAGCCACTAGAGCACATCGATGCTTTCGGCATTGGTGTCAAAATAAACAAATTTACAATAAAGGAAACAAAATGTCAAAAGTTATTGGTATCGATTTAGGAACAACAAACTCATGTGTGGCTGTCTATGAGGGTGGCGAAGCAAAAGTTATCCCGAATAAAGAGGGTAAAAACACTACCCCTTCGGTTGTAGCGTTTACCGACAAAGGTGAAATTCTCGTAGGTGATCCGGCAAAACGTCAAGCGATCACCAACCCAGATAAAACGATCTACTCGGTTAAACGTATCATGGGTCTCATGATGAACGAAGAGAAAGCGAAAGAGGCACACGACAAAGTTACATATAAAATTGTGGATAAAAACGGTATGGCTGCGGTTGATGTAGCGGGTAAAGTGTATACTCCTCAAGAGATCTCAGCTAAAATCCTCTCTAAATTGAAAGCGGATGCAGAGTCTTATTTGGGTCAAGCGGTAACCGATGCGGTTATCACCGTTCCTGCGTATTTCAATGATGCGCAACGTAAAGCGACCAAAGAGGCGGGAACCATCGCAGGATTGAACGTTCTTCGTATCATCAACGAGCCAACGGCATCTGCATTGGCGTATGGCTTGGAGTCCAAAGGGGACGAAAAAGTTCTTGTTTACGATCTCGGAGGGGGAACGTTCGACGTAACGGTTTTGGAAATCTCTGATGGGACATTCGAGGTTCTCTCAACCGATGGGAACGCATTCCTTGGTGGGGATGATTTCGATAACAAAATCGTCGATTTCCTCTCAAGCGAGTTCAAATCGGATCATGGTATCGATTTGAAAGCGGACAAAATGGCACTTCAGCGTCTCAAAGATGCGGCTGAAAATGCGAAAAAAGAGCTCTCTTCAGCAGAAGAAACTGAGATTAATTTGCCGTTTATCACCGCGGATGCAACTGGTCCTAAACACCTTGTCATTAAATTGACCCGTGCAAAATTTGAGGGGATGATCGATGATTTAATCAAAGAGACGATCAGCCACATCAATACGGCGATGAAAGATGCGGGGCTTAGTAAAAACGAGATCAACGAGATCATCATGGTTGGCGGATCAACACGTGTGCCGTTGGCACAAAAAATGGTTTCCGACGAGTTCGGTGGTAAAACATTGAACAAAGGGGTAAATCCAGACGAGGTGGTAGCAGCTGGTGCCGCGATCCAAGGTGGGGTTCTTCGTGGAGATGTCAAAGATGTTCTCCTTCTTGACGTTACACCTCTTTCACTCGGGATTGAAACACTCGGTGGAATTGCGACAAAAATCATCGAAAAAGGGACTACTATTCCGGTTAAAAAATCGCAAGTGTTCTCGACTGCCGAAGACAACCAACCTGCGGTTTCCATCTCGGTTGTTCAAGGTGAGCGTGAGTTTGCTCGTGATAACAAATCTCTTGGATTGTTCGAACTCAACGGTATCCCTGCGGCACCGCGCGGTGTTCCTCAAATCGAAGTTACGTTTGATATCGATGCCAACGGTATCCTAACTGTTAGCTCAACCGACAAAGGGACAGGCAAATCCCAATCGATCACAATCACTGGAAGCTCAGGATTAAGTGAAGAAGAGATCAACAAAATGATTCAAGACGCAGAAAACCACAAAGCTGAAGATGCGAAACGTAAAGCGGTAGTGGATCTACGCAACCAAGCGGACGCATTGGCAAGCCAAACCGAAAAATCTCTCAAAGAGATGGAAGGTAAAATTGACGCAAGTGAAAAAGCGTCAATCGAAGCAGCACTTGAAGAACTAAAGGCGGTCTTGAAAAATCAAGATGCCAGCAAAGAAGAGATCGAAACAGCTACCAAAAAATTGGCAGATGCGAGTCATAAAATGGCAGAGCAAATGTACAAACAAAATGAAGGTGGTGAAGCTGCTTCATCAAATGCTAAAAAAGATGACGATGTCATCGACGCTGAAATCGAGTAGGTCTATTGTATACGCCACGGGAGTAAAATCCCCGTTGGCGTGGGAACCTTGCTTAGAGCTTCTCATCGTCTTTTTGGAGTAAATTTCAAATGGGCACCTCTAAAACCACCACCACTTAACCAATCTAAAACCACGATTTAGGTAAAATCTATGATACACACATCATCATCGAGGTATCTCAAATGAAAAAGAGATTTTTCTTAGCCATAGCGACACTACTGATGTTCACCGGATGTTCCGCAACGTGGAACGGTGCACAGCAAGATATATCCAATGCAATTCAATGGACTAAAAGTCAAGTGAATAAAGGGGCAAGTTACGTCAAAGAGAAAACCGAATAGATGTGTTTTCTCCTCGCAATCACCTTTGTCATCGCCGCTGTTACCTTTTTCTCCAAAGGGTTGTTGATCCAAGCGGTTATAAGCGGGGTGATTGCAACGATTTTTCTTTTTTTCTTTACTGATGTTAGACACTTTACGTTCATAGCCCGTAAAGCATCAGGGACAAATGTCCCTACAACCCCCTAAAGCTTGCCATATCTTTTTGATATGGCAGAAAACTCCCCTTTTGCCCTTGATTTCATCAAGTGC
>JACXUF010000051.1 GCA_014764105.1 Sulfuricurvum sp.
AGCAAACTCGGTACACGCTGAACCGCTGAAAATCTTATAACCGCGCATCACTTTATCCTATTGGCTTAAATTGGTGCGATTATAACAATAGCTCACTTAGTAAGAGATAATACTATGTCCGATAATCCGCATTGATTTTGACATATTCGTGCCCAAGATCACATCCATAAGCGGTAAATTCACCGTCTTGTAATCCTATGTCACAATGAATCGTAAACGCTGATTTTTGCATCACCGCCGCTGCCAAAGGCTCTAATGTCTCATCAAAGAGCAACTCCCCTTTTTTGTAAACACAGATGTCATCAAACCAGATGCTTAGAAATGCTTCATCGCACATGATGCCACTCGCCCCCACCGTTGACGCAATACGACCCCAGTTAGGGTCTTGTCCAAAGAGTGCCGTTTTGACCAGAAGCGAATTGCTCAACGCTTTTGCGGCAATCTCTGCCTCTTTATGGTTGATCGCACCGGTCACTTTGTAGGTAACGAGCTTCGTCGCCCCCTCGCCGTCACGCACCATCTCTTTCGCCAAAAAGAGCATGATCCTTTCTAGCGCCTCTTTAAACGCCCCTACATGAAATACCCCGCTCTCACCATTTGCCATAACCAAAACGGTATCGTTTGTCGAGGTATCTCCATCAACACTGACGGCATTGAACGTTGTATGAACACACTCATCAAGGATACCCTGCATCGTTGTTTTATCTACAACCGCATCCGTAGTAATAAAACAGAGCATCGTCGCCATCGCAGGGTTGATCATCCCCGCACCCTTTGCCATAGCCCCAATACGAAAACTTTTTCCATCCTCCAATACCACTTCATACGCAATACGTTTCGCAAAGGTATCGGTCGTCATGATCGCTTCGGAGGCGTTGATCCCATAGCGATGGGAGAGATCAAACTGCATTGCCCCTTCGATGATTTTGGCTTTTGGTAGCCGCACCCCGATCACCCCCGTTGAACTCATCACTGGATTTTGGATTTGGGGGAACTTTGCTTTGAGAGCATCCAGCACCTCATCAATATCATCTATCCCCGCTTGCCCTGTCATGGCATTGGCATTTTTGGAATTAATGAGGACAAAATTTCCCTCAAACTCCCCTTGAGCACGAAAATGACGGATCGGTGCCGCCGTCATTTTGTTCGTCGTAAAGACCGAAGCAATTGCGCACGGTTTTTGTGAATAGATGAAGGCGAGGTCTTTAGCCCCCTCTTTTTTCAATCCAATATGAATTCCGTCGGCAAAAAAACCATCCGCTGCACAGACACCACCCTCAATCACATTGAGCTTATACATATTTGAGCTCCTCTGGTTTCTCTTGTTTTTTGACAAGTTGTTTCGTATACAAAATCCCCTTCTGGGTTCCAATCACGAGGAGTTTACACTCGCTCATAACCAACGTATCCCCCTTGGGCATCGGTACGAGTTTACCATCTTTTTTAGTGATTCCAATCACTGAAACGTTAGCGATATCCCGCAAATGGGTCTCTTTGAGTTTTTTAAGGACCATCCAGCTCGTTTTGGGAACATATATCTCTTCCATATCGAGCGGTGTATCACTTTTATACAAAAACTGCTCCAAAAGATTTTCCATATCGGGGCGTGCCGCCATCGCCGTAATACGTTGCGCCATTAGTTTGGTCGACGATACAACGGTATCGGCTCCCAATTTTTTAAGCTTATCAATATTGTTTACATCTTCCGCGGTACTAATCACATAATAAGGGCTCGGTATGCGATGTTCTTTCTCAAATAACCTCACCGATGCGATCAACGCAATATTATCTGCCATTGAGCTAGAAAGAGTAATCAACCCTTTGGCAGAACTAAGATGGGCTTTGAGCATCGCCTCTTCCGTATGGGGCTCAGATTGAATATAGTATGGATAATGGTATTGTTTGGCTAGCTCTTCAATATCTCCCCTCGGATCAATAACAACAAAAGGGATTTGATTCGCACGGAGCTGTTTTGTTACCTGAATGGCATATTCGTTATGGTAACAGATGACAAAATGTCTCTTGAGGCGGGCAATACGATACAACATTTTTCGCTCCTTTAGTATTCGCTTCAACTCTCCACGATTGATCACATCGACAATAATCCCTAATGCAAATGTAAAAATCGTAAATCCAAAAATAATCAAAGTAATCGTAAAAAGTTTCCCTTGAGGGGAAAACTCCCCTTCTCCGAGTGCTCCAAACCCGACTGTAGTGATGGTATAACCGGTTTGAAACAAGGCATTGATCAACGTATGATCTTCGAAATACATGTATCCGATGGTACCAACTACCATACTGAGCTGGATAAGAATCAGAGGGGTTCTAAAAGGGAGAAACTGAGCATAAAGCTCAGCATTCAAAGTAATATCAGGTTTGGGAGATGGCTCCCAGTTGAGAAATTTCTGCAGTTTTTGTATGAGATTCAACGCAGACCCTTTAGGGGACGTTTACGAATCTTTTTTTAGAGTGCGAAGCTCTGATGCAGCGATTTTAAGTTTTTTGGTAGTACCGTCTTCAAGCGTTACGCGAACAGTACGAAGGTTTGGTAAAAAACGACGCTTTGTTCTATTTTTCGCGTGGGAAACATTGTTCCCGCTCATTGGGCCTTTACCGCTAATAGCACATTTTCTTGCCATTTTGAGGCTCCTTGCGTAAATTATTAGTTGCGAATTTTACTCTATTTAACCCAAAGTTTACCTTAAGTTATTCACTGAGTCCCTCTAAAGGGACCTTTAATCTATCTGCCATTACAATACATGGATAAATTTATGCGTAGAATCGGAAAGTTGACGTGGTCACAAACGAAGAGATAGCCCATTATATTCATTCTATCCCCCCCGCTCCTACCATCATCCAAGAAACCATCCAATTTGTCCGAAATGGCGATCTTGTCAAAGCGGCCAAGTGTGCCGATGAGGATCCCGCTTTAAAACTTTATCTCCGAACATTGGTCAACCGCGCTGTTTATGGCTTTCGAAACGAAGTGCATGATGTCAGCCAAATTTTTGGTATTTTGGGGATCTCTACCGCTCAGCAAGTTCTCTATCATTACCTAATGACCCTTTTGGCACCCAAAAAATGGAAATTATTTCATCTAGATAACCACACTTTTTACGATTTACAAGCCTCCCTCAGTCGCAACTGGGGAAAAATCCTCCACCATCTTGGAGTGCTCGATCACGATACCGCAAGCGCAATTACCCTTTTACCCGCCAGTATTATCATATGCGATGCCCTTTTTGGTTCCCATAAGAGCGAAGTAGAGCAACTAAGATCGGTCAAAGCGCTCGACTATAACACCATTTTATCCCGTTTATCAGGACAGAGCCTCTTTGACCTCTCCAGTCAAATTGCCGAAAAATGGGAGATACCATCAACAATCAGCCGTATTGTGCACGCTGCTTCAGGACTGGATCGGGATCTTTCCGAGAATGAACACGTTCTAGCACAATGGATGCATTTGCTCCTCTTTTTTGAACTGAGCAAAGGGCTCTATGTCCAAGCGGGACTCAACGAATTTATCGATTTTCAGATCGATTTTGTCTCCGATATTTATGAATCTTTTGTTCAAGTGATGGAGTACAATGAGAGCAACCGTTAAAGGGCGTGTCGCCATTTTTTATCCGCAGGGTTTTTTGGATGGCAACAACGCCTCTTCTTTTTTGAGTATCGACGATATCAGAGCAACCGAAGCGCTCAATATCGATATGCTATTGGTCTCACTCAAAAAAGTGATTTTTTTTAATAAAAACGGTTTGGATGTTTTTATCAAGCTTCTAATCTCAATCCGTAACCAAAAACGTATCTCTATCGGTCTGTGCGACTATGATTCCCTCAAATTTAAAACGATCAACGCATTTTACGGGAACAATCTCAACTTCTCCCTTTTCCGAACCGAAAAGATTGCCGAACTTTTTACCCCTTCCAATAAGAGCGATTCCAAAACGGTACTTCTCTATAACGACGACCTCTCTCAGCGCTCCGCTATGGCAATCGAGCTTTTTGACTATGGACACAATCCAGTGATCGCCCAAAGCAAAAAAGAGTTTGATGAAAAAAAACAACATCCCGATCTCTATTACACCATCATCGAAGATACCTATTTGGGACTTTTCGGACAAAAAATCGCCACCCGTGTCACTGGTAATGTGATTATCTATACGGTTGCCAATTTCCTCGATGCCGAAATCACAAATACTTTTAACATCGCCTATCACAACAACTCTCTTAACGTCGGCTTTCGTCTTTTTATTTTTGATGCTTATAAAGTAATCTCAATGAATGTCCATGCGTTAAACTTTTTTACCAAACTCGCCTCTTCTGCCGCAGAATACAACGCTACCATCTGTTTTGTCGGGTTGACATTTGAAAAAACACCCCAAATATTCAAAAATGACCTTGAAGATGCGGGGATACTCTTTTTCGACAATATGGATGACATCCTCAAAAACAAAGAGCTCCTCCAAGAACTCGGAGGGAGTGTGGCTACAGCCTCCAAACAAACCCGCACCCTCAACAAAGCACTCGTCAACGAGCTACCCCGTTTTATCGATGCAACCATCTCAACGATCGCAATGATGACCAATGCCAAAGCATCCAAAGAGTCGATGAACATCCAAACCCTTGAGATAACAGATACCACAAACCAATATGCCAGTTCGATCGGATTTTACGGCGATGTTGATGGGATGATTATCATTATTTTCCCCAAAGCCATCGCCAAAAAGGCGTGTGAACTCCTCATCGGTGAAGCGACAGATGATGAAGAGACCATACTCGATTCATTGGCAGAATTCGTCAACATCATCGGAGGACGCGCCAAAGCCCTTTTGGGAGAACAAAAACATCGTGTTGACATCACCCTACCCCGTACTTATGGGGATGTCGTATCCCTCATGGAGATGGCGCAAAACAAAAAAGGGGTACAGGTGAACCTCAGTTTTGAGGGAAGTCACTTTATATTCTTTTTAACGCGATAAGAACGTCATCGGAGCAAAGCCACGATTGACTACGCAAAAGCTGGATTTACTTCAGCAGTAGGCCCTACTCGAAGATACGTATTCCCTGTGGGGCAAAGGTATTTTCAGAGCACAAAGGTATCTACAAATCTTTTTCGCTAAAATATCGAAAATATTTTTCAAGGTGTCTTGCATGCTCGTAGCTCCCAGTGTCCTCTCTGCCGATTTTGGCAATCTAGCGCGTGATGTTCGTGCCATTTGTGACGCGGGGTGCGATTTGGTGCACGTCGATGTGATGGATGGTCATTTTGTCCCCAACCTCACAATCGGACCAGTGGTAGTGAGTGCGATCGCCGCTGCCGCGACGAAACCTCTCGATATTCATCTCATGGTTGAAAACAACACCTTTTTCGTCGATCTTTTCGCCCCCCTCAAGCCAGAATTTATCACCTTTCATATCGAGGAGGAGAAACATCCTCACCGCCTTATTCAATACATTCGCTCACTAAGAATCCGCCCTGGGATTGTTCTTAACCCTCACACCCCTGCCGAAGCGGTCGAATACCTCCTCGGCGATGTCGACATGGTACTCGTCATGTCTGTCAATCCTGGATTCGGAGGACAAAAGTTTATCCCGACCATCATTGAGAAAATTCAGAGACTTAAAGTTTTGCGTGATCGTATCAACCCTGATTGTCTAATCGAAATTGACGGTGGAGTCGGCAGCAGCAATATCCACGAGCTTAAAGATGTGGGGGTCGATGTCTGCGTCGCTGGAAGCTATGTATTTGGTCAAGAAGATTACAAAGCAGCAATCAAAAGTCTCAAAATCTAATATGCGGGTCAAAATCTGCGGTATCACCAATCTTGAAGATGCATTGTGTGCAATCGATGCAGGTGCCGATGCTCTAGGGTTTGTTTTTTACCCCCAATCTCCTCGCTATGTTTCCCCCGACAATGCCAAACAAATTATCAAAAAACTCCCCCCATTTGTCGAGAAAGTAGCCCTTTTTGTCAACGAAACACCTGAATTCATCTGCTCTGTCTGTTTGGAGAGCGGATGCACCCTCGCTCAAATCCATTTCGATGTCTCCGATGAATTCTTATCAAAAATTCATTTTCCCACCCTGCGGGTCGTCCGCGCCCAAAAGAGAGAAGATATTTTAGAATACTCCAATGAGTACCGTCTAGTCGATGCTTATTGTGAAGCCTATGGAGGCAGCGGCAAACGGCTCAATATTGAATGGTTTGAGGGTATCGATTGTTCTAAAATCATCCTCGCCGGAGGGCTGAATGCTGATAATGTAGCAACCCTCGCATCATATGGCTTTTATGGTGTCGATGTGAGTAGCGGAGTTGAAACATCCCATGGCAAAAAAGATCACTCTAAAGTCCAAAGGTTCATTCAAAGGGCCAAAGCATGAACCTAAGTGATCCTAAAATCATCGATAGATTAAGTAAAAACGGTATCCCTAGTCGCGACTTTGAATCGCTTTTTGATGATCAAACCGAACTTGAGCTCCTAAAATCCCAAGGGATGAATATTGAACTTGTCCAAAATCATTACCGTTTTTCCACCGCTTATACCTCTGTCGATGATACGGTATTTTGCATCGTCGATGTCGAGACCAACGGTTCAAAACCCTCTCGTGATCAAGTGATCGAAATAGGTGCCGTAAAAATCCAAAACGCCCATATCATCGACACCTATGAAAGTTTAGTCTATTGCACCGAGATCTCAGAACAGATTCAAGAGATTACCGGAATCAGAGTCGAAGATACCCAAAAAGCACCGTCACTAGCAAAAGTGATGGGCGAGTTTCGCCTTTTTTTAGGGGATGCGGTTTTTGTCGGTCATGATGCAAAATTTGATTACAGTTTTATCTCCGCAATGATGGAGCGGGTAGGTTTGCACAAATTGCTAAACCGCTCTTTATGCACAATCGATTTAGCAGAACGGACCGTCGAATCGGAGCGTTACGGACTAGCCTATCTGAATGAACAACTAGAACTCTACAAAGAGGCGACCCATCATCGTGCCCTCTCAGATGCGATGACCACCACAAAATTGCTCAAACGAACCCTTAAACTGATACCGAACACCATCCGTACGACTGAAGAGTTGATCGCTTTTTCAAAAGCAGGAAAAAGATTAAAACAACCAAAAGTCAAAAAAGAAGAAGAGAAAGTAGAAGAATAAGGAAAAATCCTTATTCTGAGAATCGTCCCATCCCCACAAGACGGCTATAACGTTTATCCAAACGCTCACCATCATTGAGTTTGCGCAGTTCGCTTACTTGCGACATAAAATAATCTTTTAGGGCACCGGCTGCCCCCTCTTTATCACGGTGTGCACCAATTAGAGGCTCATCGATGATATCATCGATCAAATCCAACTCTTTGAGGTCTGAGCTAGTGATTTTTAACGCTTTGGTTGCCGCCTCCACCTTAGTGGGATCATTCCACAAAATCGCTGAACACCCCTCAGGTGAGATGACACTAAATACAGAATAACGCATCATAGCAAGGCGATCAGCAACCCCAATCGCAAGGGCACCACCACTCCCCCCCTCACCGATAACAACCGACACAGTAATCGTATTAAGGTTCGAGAGTTCTAGAAGATTGCGGGCGATCGCTTCACTTTGGTTACGCTCTTCCGCACCCAACCCCGGATAGGCACCTGGAGTGTCGATGAGCATCAAAAGGGGGAGATTAAACTTCTCTGCCATCTTAGCTGCACGCAATGCTTTGCGATACCCTTCAGGATGCGGCATACCAAAATTACGCTTGAGCTTATTTTTAGTTCCTCGCCCTTTTTGCTCACCGATCACCATCACCCGCTCATCACCGATATAACCGATATAGCAGATAATGGAAAGGTCATCACGGAAATGGCGATCGCCATGAATCTCGTATTTTTTATCAAGAATTAAATTGATGTAATCAAGTGCATACGGACGATCGGCATGACGAGCAAGCTGAAGCTCTTGATAAGGGGAGAGATTGCTATAGGTTTTTTCAACCTCTTTGGCTAGATCTTGCTTTAGAATTGCCACAGCATGGTGATCAAGACGCACCTCTGCCGCAACAATCTCTTCTTGGATCTGACGAATATTTTGCTCAAAATCTAAATAGGTTGCCAACGGCTTGCCCTCTTAGTATTTTTTGAAAATAACGACACCATTTGTGCCGCCAAATCCGAATGAGTTACTCATAACCACATTGAGTTCCGCTTTTCGCGCAACGTTGGGAACAATATCCAAATCGCAGTTCTCATCAGGATGTTCATAGTTAATGGTCGGAGGGATGATGCCATCGCGCATCGCCATGATACTTATGACCGCTTCGATACCGCCAGCTGCACCGAGACAATGACCGATCTGACCTTTAGTCGAACTTACCGGAGGACAGTTCTCTTTGCCACCGAATGCCTCTTTAAGAGCAGCTGTCTCATTTTTATCATTCGTTGGGGTACTTGTTCCGTG
>JACXUF010000195.1 GCA_014764105.1 Sulfuricurvum sp.
ACATCGAGGTGCCAAACACCGCCGTCGATATGAACTCTTGGGCGGTATCAGCCTGTTATCCCCGGAGTACCTTTTATCCGTTGAGCGATGGCCCTTCCATACAGAACCACCGGATCACTAAAGCCTACTTTCGTACCTGCTCGACGTGTTAGTCTCGCAGTCAAGCACCCTTTTGCTTTTGCACTCATTGCACGATGTCCGACCGTGCTGAGGGTACCTTCGCGCTCCTCCGTTACGCTTTTGGAGGAGACCGCCCCAGTCAAACTACCCACCATACATTGTCCCAGTTGAGGTCTTCAACTTGGTTAGAACCTTAAACATACCAGGGTGGTATTTCAAGGACGACTCCACAAGAACTAGCGTTCCTGATTCACAGTCTCCCACCTATCCTACACAAGTAGGTTCAAAGTTCAATGTAAAGCTATAGTAAAGGTTCACGGGGTCTTTCCGTCTAGCCGCGGGT
The DNA here is from genome assembly GCA_014764105.1 of Sulfuricurvum sp. Taxonomy (GTDB): domain Bacteria; phylum Campylobacterota; class Campylobacteria; order Campylobacterales; family Sulfurimonadaceae; genus Sulfuricurvum. The sequence continues at coordinate 464 of JACXUF010000195.1, forward strand.
ACACAGCATCTTCACTGCGAATTCAATTTCACTGAGTCTCGGGTTGAGACAGTGCCGCCATCGTTATGCCATTCGTGCAGGTCGGAACTTACCCGACAAGGAATTTCGCTACCTTAGGACCGTTATAGTTACGGCCGCCGTTTACTGGGACTTCAATCAAGAGCTTTCACCCCATCATTTAATCTTCCAGCACCGGGCAGGCATCACACCCTATACGTCCTCTTTCGAGTTTGCAGAGTGCTGTGTTTTTAATAAACAGTCGCAGCGGCCAATTTTTTGCAGCCCCTTCAAGCTCCATCCGCAAGGGACTTCACTCTACAAGGGCACACCTTCTCCCGAAGTTACGGTGTCAATTTGCCTAGTTCCTTAACCCGAGTTCTCTCAAGCGCCTTGGAATACTCATCCTGCCCACCTGTGTCGGTTTGGGGTACGGTTCATGTATGTTTATGCTTAGAAGCTTTTCTTGGAAGCTTGGTATCACTTACTTCGCCTAACGGCTCGTCATCAGTTCTCGACATTAAGACCCCGGATTTGCCTAAGATCTCTGCCTACTACCTTAAACCAGGACATCCAACACCCGGATAAGCTAACCTTCTTCGTCCCTCCATCGCAACATACACAAGTACAGGAATATTAACCTGTTTCCCATCGACTACGCTTTTCAGCCTCGCCTTAGGGGCCGACTAACCCTACGCCGATTGACGTTGCGTAGGAAACCTTGGGCTTTCGGCGACAAGGGTTTTCACCTTGTTTATCGTTACTTATGTCAGCATTCGCACTTGTGATATCTCCAGCATCCCTCTCAGAACACCTTCTCAGACTTACACAACGCTCTCCTACCGATGCACATAGTGCATCCCGCAGCTTCGGTTTATTGCTTAGCCCCGTTAAATCTTCGGCGCAGGCCGACTCGATCAGTGAGCTATTACGCTTTCTTTAAAGGGTGGCTGCTTCTAAGCCAACCTCCTGACTGT
>JACXUF010000052.1 GCA_014764105.1 Sulfuricurvum sp.
AGAATGGTATTTTTAAGTCCCAAATATCCCCCATAAGCGACCAAAGAACTGATCAGTCGAATCCCGATAATCGCAGTTGCAATAAAGCAAGCAAGCTCAATAATCTTTGGATCAACAAACGCATCGAGTGCCAACGTCGATCCGACATGAATAAAAAATATAGGTACTAAAAAACCAAATCCAAACGAGGAGAGTTTTTCGGGGAGCTCCGTTTTATGTTTAAAATAGGTCGCAATAAACATCCCTGCCAAAAAAGCACCCAAAACCACATCGATTTTGAGATAGAGCATTACCGCCACCATAATAAACATGAGTGCCATCGAAAACCGAACATCCTGATCTTTACTGTCTTCGTGTGGCATAATGAGGGTTTTAAGTGCAGGATACCACCAAAATAGTATCCGAATGCCGCGAAAAAAGAGGACAAATCCGATCAAAAAAGCAAACAGCCCCCCCAACACAAATACAAATTCTCGGTTGAATCCATACTCCAATCCACCACTAAGAATGGTAAGCGCCACAATACTCACTAGCTCACCGATGATTCCGATGTTCAACGCCAATGCTAACCATGGCTCGCTCTTACCGTACTCTTTGACGAGCGGCATCAACATCCCCAGTGAAAAAATCGGGAATGCCACCAAATAGACGGCACTTAGATCAAGATAATAAAAGAGTCCCAACGAACATCCGTACAACATTGCAAAATAGATTACTGTCCGTCGAAGAAGGGAGGATTTTTCAAATCCGAACGCTTTGAGGTTCACCTCCATCCCCGCCAAAAACATTAGATATAAAAAACCCACTTTAGCGATAATCAAAAAGAGTTCATTTTCGACCAATAGTCCGAAATATCCTGCCAAACTACCCAATAATATCTCTACGACAACAACAGGTATTCGGCTAACACGCGACAAAAACGGTGAGAGCATCACCAATAACGAGAGGGTTATAATAACAACGGCATTGCTCATTCTATCCCCTCAATGCCTGCCACAATTTTACCGCCTGAACGTGCTCTTTGACATCGTGAACCCGTAAAATCGACACCCCCTCTTCGAGCGCTTTGAGGTGGATTGCGATACTACCCCCCAACCGCTCATCTGAACTGGCAGGGGAAATTTGATCAATTAGCGATTTGCGGCTCGCCCCTACCAACAAAGGTTTTCCCAAGCGCAAAAAATGGCTTTGATGGGTGATTAGGGCTAGATTGTCTTCAAGCCGTTTCCCAAAGCCGATCCCGCAATCAAGAATCATCTCTTTAATCCCGAACAATTCCGCCTTGGCAAGACGCTCTTCAAAAAACTGTTCTACTTCAAAGAGGACATTATCGTATACAGGATTTTCCTGCATCGTCTGGGGTGTCCCCTGCATGTGCATAATTACCGCCGTTGCACCGTAGCTACCACACAGGCGCGCCACTTCATCATTGAAGAGTCCAGTAATATCATTAACAATCCCAAATCCCCTCTCGAGCGCATACGAAATCACCATCGGCTCATAACTGTCGATGCTAAATGTCACTTTCTCATAGAGACGCTGCTCAAAAATCGTATCGATAATCGGGCGTACCCGCTCTAGTTCCTCAAGGGGGCTCACTGCAATCGATCCGGGTCGGCTCGATACTCCCCCCAAATCGATCATTTCCGCACCCTCAGAGATCATCGTTTCTATCCGCTCGATCGCCGCATTGCCGACAAATCGACTCCCTTGATAAAAACTGTCCTCATTAGCGTTCACTATCCCCATAATAGAGATATGTTCGGCTCGATGAAGATGACAAAAACGGTCCAGCTCTCCCGCCAAAGCTTTCAAGCCAAACGGCTGAGCCCTCTCTTTTTTGGCGAGTTGCTGTAACTGCCGCTCATTGGCGATCAACAAAACATCCACCGTAGGGGTTGATGCGATAACCGTCCCGCGCGGAACCGCCAAATCGGCACCCATACTAAGCGCATCTTGCTTGAGGATATTGGCAGCCCCCACATGCAAATCACGAATCCGGATCAGGTGAAGATGCCCTTTGTCGTTTAAAATGCTCACCCCGCCGCCATCAACACCGAGTCTTTTGAGCTCACGGCGTACATCGATGGAACTAGAGAGTTTCTCAACGACCACGCTTCACCTCACGTAGAAAATTCATCAAAACCATGACCAATACACTCTGAAAACGGCTATTAAGTTCGATCAATCGGAGCGCTTTTTCAAAACCTTCCAATTGTGCTTCCGAGAGCGATAGCTGTTCTATGTGTATCGCCTGATACATTAATCCCTCAATAAGAGCCTTAGCCTCATGTTTTTTGAGACGATCGTGCTCTTTGACAAATGCAAACAGTGCTGAAAGGTCGAGTGTTTTAAGGGAGATATTTAATGTTTCATACACTTTTTGGATATGCTCCTGATGGAGACTCAAACGGGATCGTACAGTCGGTAAAAAGGTACTTTTATTAGGAGCAAGGAGGAGAAAGAGTATATTCCGTGGAGGTTCTTCGAGAATTTTCAGCAGAGCGTTTTGAGCTGGAATGGTAAAACTTTTCGCCCCCAAAATCAATATTTTAGTACTCTCTTCGCTTTTGTACGCTTCGGCAATTGCCTCTTTAGCATCCTCAATTTTGAAATCATCGCGCAGAAATGGTACACACCGCAGAGGGTGACGAGATTCTATGATCTCTTTTGCTTTCTCTTCAATTTCCGAGGTGATGATGATTCCACCCCGTTCACTCGTGAACATTGATCTCCCCAAACAACACTGCATTGAGTGTTTTATCAAACAGACGATAGAGCTGAAGCAGTTTAATATCGATTAGAGGATCGTGCGATCTGAGAACCAAAGCATTTTGGAACCGCTCATCCATAATCCATAGAAGCGAATTAGCACTCCGTTTAGCAATATCGGCACGGTGGTCATCCCCACGCCCGATGTACCAAAAAAAGTAGTCGTTTTTAAATCCCAAATCGAGCATATCGCCGAGGGTATCGATCGCTTCTCCCCCGCTGATATAGTCAAAATGGAGATATAGGGCATCGATACAGACGATCGGTATCATCGGACGGTCTTGAAGCCGTTTGTTCAACGAAGCGGTAATATAGTGGGCAAACCACTCACGGTCGTGATCGGTGATGAGGACAACCGTCTTTCCCCCCATCATTTGATCCATGGCATTGGCGATCTGAGGGATCCATTCGAAACGTTGCTCTTCGAACCAGCTCATCGAAGCCCCCTCGGAGCGGATCGACTCTAATGTCCATTGATCAAATTGACGCACTATTTATCCAACAAATAAGCGCTATGGAGTGAACGAACCGCCAACTCCGCATATTTTTCATCCACAACCATCGATACTTTGATCTCAGAGGTCGAAATCATCATGATATTGATGTTTTCACGCGCCATCGTTTGGAACGCGGTTGCCGCAACGCCGGTGTGCGATTTCATCCCAACACCGACAATGGAGACTTTACAAATATTTTCATCGTATGAAGCTTCGTTGATTTCATTGTTAGCAATAAACATTTCCACCACTTTTTTCGCATCGATGAGCTCTGTTTTCGGAACGGTGAAATCGAGGTTTGTTTTACCGTCATGCCCTGATGTTTGGATAATCATGTCGATATTGACACTGTTGTCCGCCAAACGGGTAAAAATATCTGATGCAATTCCGGGACGATCGATCACCCCGCTCAAACATACGCGTGCTTGATTTTTATCGAGTGCAATTCCGCTAACGAGTGGTTGTTCCATAATATTCTCTTCCTTTGTGATTAGTGTCCCTTCCGCATCGCTGAAACTTGAGCGGGTGACAAGGTTGACGTTTAATTTTTTAGCTAGCTCAACAGAGCGGTTTTGGAGTACTTTAGCTCCAAGAGATGCGAGTTCAAGCATCTCATCATAGCTGATTTTATCCATTTTTTTCGCTTTAGGCTCAATACGCGGGTCGGTGGTATAGATACCATCAACATCGGTATAGATTTCACACAAATCGGCTTTGAGTGCTCCGGCGATGGCTACAGCCGAGAGATCCGATCCTCCGCGTCCGAGCGTCGTCACCTGACCTGATTCAGTGACCCCCTGAAATCCTGCTACCACCACTACTTTGCCCAAAGAGAGCTCCGCGTGCATCGCAGATGGATCGATACTCTCAATCCGTGCTTTAGTATGGATGTTATCGGTTACGATCCCTGCACGACGACCACTCATAGAAATCGCTTTATGACCCATCGCATTGAGGGCGATCGAGAGCAACGCTGCCGTTACCCGCTCACCTGAACTCAATAGCATATCCACTTCACTCCGCTCTGGAGTTGGGGTATAGTGTTCGGCATAGGCGATCAGCTTGTTCGTCTCACCGCTCATTGCTGAAACGACCACCACAACTTGATGCCCTTCTTGAAGTGTTTTGGAAACACGGTTGGCGACATTTTGAATCCGCTCTAAATCGCCGACGCTGGTTCCGCCGAATTTTTGAACAATTAGCATTACAAGTACCCCTTGGTTCTAAAATGAGAAATAACCTGCTCATACACCGGTTTTTTGAAATGTGCAATGTGTCCCATCAGTTCATCCACATCGACAAATCGATACGATTTAAATTCAGGGTGTTTCGTATCCAAATCGATTTTTGACCCTTTTTTCAAACGTACTAGATAATAGCGCTGTTTTTGCCCTGCATACGGAGCCATCTTCTCAGCGATATGGGGAGGGAAATCGTAAGCGATCCATTCGGGATATTCAGCGATGATCTCGACTTTTTTGGTCCCAATCTCTTCACCAAGCTCCCGAAAAAGAGCCTCCTCGCTCGATTCTCCCTCGTCAATTCCCCCTTGAGGAAACTGCCACACCCCTTCCACATCACTCCGCTCCGCGATAAAAATCTTTCTTGTCTTTGGATAGTCACTTGAGACGATTATCGCCGCCACATTCGGTCGGTAGAACTTTTTTTCGGTCATTCACTATCTTTTAGTCTATTTTGGAGCAGTATTGTAATCTATTCGCCATTAAAAATACTATAATCGCACCATGCTTTTATACATTCATATCCCTTTTTGCGACAGTAAATGTGCCTATTGCGCCTTTAACTCGTATGTCGATAAATTCTCACAGCGCAAAGCCTATATGAAGGCACTCAATATTCAGCTCTCCACCGAGATGGAACGTTTCGGAGTCAGCGCAACAAACCCTATCGAAACCATCTTTATCGGCGGAGGGACCCCCTCTACCGTCGAACCCTCTTTGTATCAACCCATTTTTGAAAAAATTGCCCCTTATCTAACCCCAGATTGTGAAATAACCTCCGAAGCCAACCCCAATAGTGCCACCAAAGAGTGGCTAGAGGGGATGTTTGATCTTGGGGTGAATCGCCTTAGTTTTGGAGTTCAAAGTTTTAATGATGCCAAACTCAAAACATTAGGACGAGCACACAACACCCAACATGCCATCGAAGCGATCCGAAATGCTCATAAGATCGGCTTTAAGCATCTCAGTATTGATCTCATCTACGGAGTCAAAGGGGATAGCAAAACTCTGTTGCAATCGGACATCGATCGCGCCTTTAAACTCCCGATTGATCATATCAGCCTTTATGCATTAACGATCGAAGAGGGGACAACATTTGAAAAAACTCCCCAAATAGCAGATGAGGAGTTGGAGCTCACCCAATGGTTGTTTAGTGAAGTCAAACAAAGAGGATTTGATCATTACGAAATTTCCAATTTCGGTCGCTACCGATCACGCCATAATCTAGGATATTGGGAACACAAAGATTACATCGGAGTGGGTGCAGGTGCCGTCGGATTTTTAAAAAATCGCCGTTATTATCCCAACACAAATGTCGAGTACTACATCAACCATCCCCATGAAGTCACTGTCGAAGAGATCGATTCGAGTGCCCTAATAAGCGAAAAACTCTTTTTGGGATTTCGCAGTTGCATCGGAGTAGATGAACACATCCTTACCGAAAAACAAAAAGCAGTTGCCCAAATGCTCTATACCGAAGGGGTCTTAGAGTATCGGGATCAACACTATTTTAACTCCAATTTTCTAGTCGCGGATGAAATTGCCCTCAGAGTAGAGGGGTTTTAAACTTTCTTTGGATAAAATAGCTTTTATTTAAATCAATACCATTGGAATAGTAGCCATGTTTGGAATGGGCATAGGGGAAATTTTCCTCATCGTCATTATCGCAATTTTATTTTTGGGACCAGATAAGCTACCCAGCACCATGGTCAATATCGCCAAATTTTTCCGTAGCGTCAAAGGGACGGTGAGCGAGGCAAAAGCGACACTAGAAGAGGAGATGAAGCTCTCCGAAATGAGAGAGAGTGCCCTCAATTATAAAAACGAGCTTACCAACGCTAGCGCCGAACTTGAACGGCTCACCAACGTCACTGAAATCGGAAGCGAACTTACTGGAATCAAAAACAATCTCAATCTCGATGTCGAGCCTAAACCTGCCCCTGCCGCCCCCAAAGAACCTGAAGTGGTAACATTCACCCCAAAATCCAAGCAACAACCCAAACTCGATTTAAAAGATGAGAAAGTCTAATGTTTGAAGATCTAAAACCCCATTTAGCCGAACTGCGCAAACGACTCGGTATCAGTGTCGCCGCCGTTATCGTCATGTTTTTTGTGATGTTCAATTTCCATGAACCGATCCTCTCTTGGCTCACTGCACCATTGGATAGCGCACTGGCCGAAGTGGCCAAAACCTCTAAAAATGCGGCACAGGGGATGGTCACCACGACCCAAGTGGGAGGAACCTTTTTCGTTGCAATGAAAGTAGCGTTTTTTGCCGGTCTCCTCGCCGCATTCCCGATCATTCTCGCTCAACTTTGGCTTTTTATCGCTCCAGGACTTTATGACAACGAAAAAAAGATGTTCTATCCGTTTATTTTCGGCGGAACAATCATGTTCATCGTTGGGGCGTTGTTTGCCTATTATGTTGTTACTCCGTTCGGTTTTAGTTTCCTCATTGCCTTCGGAGCCTTTGAATTCGTACCACTCATAAATATCGAAGATTATGTCGATTTTTTTGCCAAAATCATGTTCGGTTTTGGTTTAGCGTTCGAACTTCCCGTCATCTGTTATTTTCTTGCCCTTTTGGGGTTGATTGATGATCGGATGATGAGCGGCTTTTTCCGTTATGCAATCGTTCTGATCTTTATCGTCTCTGCAATCCTCACCCCGCCGGACGTTCTAACACAAATTTTGATGGCGATCCCTCTCACCCTCCTTTATGGCATCTCGATTCTGATCGTCCGTGCCGTCAATCCGGCACCAAAAGAAGAAGCCTACATGGCTGAAGATGAATAAGAGACGATTGACTGATCCAAACCCGCTTTTCACCTCAAGCTACAACTATGAGCTCCCCGATGAGCTTATAGCAACCCACCCCGTTCATCCGCGTGATCACGCCAGACTTCTCGTCTACAACCGTGCCGACAAGACGATCACTCATGCCCGCTTCGATGCCCTCGAATCGTTTTTACCCTTTGGGTGTGGAATCATTTTTAACGATACCAAAGTGATCAAAGCACGCCTTCATGGTCACAAAGAGAGCGGCGGAGCGATTGAGTTACTCATCAACCGTCCTCATGATGCCTACACAATCAACGTCTATATCCGTGGACGAGTCAAAGAAGATACAATGCTACACTTTGATAAAGCATTGAGTGCCCGTGTCATTTCCCTCCACGATGACGGTTCGCGTGATGTTCATTTTTACCTTCACAATTCACCTATCCGATTTGAAGAGCTCCTCCCCATTTTGGATCAAGTGGGGCACATCCCCCTCCCCCCCTATCTCAGGCGAGAGGACAACTCCGAGGATGAGCGGGAGTATCAAAGTGTTTTTGCCCACCATGAGGGGGCAGTTGCCGCACCTACAGCATCATTGCACTTTACCGACGAACTCTTTGATGCCGTGTGCTCACATCATCCACACGCCTTCGTCACCCTCCATGTAGGTTCAGGGACATTCAAACCGGTTGAAGCAAAGATCATCACTGATCATCCGATGCACTCGGAGTATTTCAATATTAGTTATCCCGCCAAAGAGCTTATCGACAGCAATCTACCACTTTTGAGTGTCGGCACCACATCGACTCGTACGGTCGAATACTATGTCCGCACATGGGAGACCAGTGGGGAGGCTAACCTATTTTTGCACCTTAACAATCCACCTCAAAGAGTTAACCATCTCCTCACCAATTTTCATCTCCCCCAATCAACACTCCTAATGCTCGTCGCCTCATTCGTCGGATTGGAAGAGACCCATCGTATTTACAAAGAAGCGATTGATGAACAATACCGCTTTTTTTCCTACGGGGATGCGATGCTTATCCTCTAATACCATCCCCCATTAACAACATGTATTCACAGCCATCCAATCAGGAATTTGGTTACATTGATCTACAATCCAATCATAGCCC
>JACXUF010000196.1 GCA_014764105.1 Sulfuricurvum sp.
TACTCTCCATACCATTCGTTTCGTCCAGTAGCGCTTCAATGGGGAAAATAAGCCTTAGGGCTCTTTGTTCATAGTGGTGTAATTTACGCAGATTCATACTTGGTGTTGCACACTTTACGCTCATAGCCCGAAAGCATCAGGGGCAAATCTCCCTACAACCCCCTAAAGCTTGCCATATCTTCCGGATATGGCAGAAAGCTCCCCATATTGTTCTTGATGTCATCAAGTGGGCAAGAGCAGTTAATAATCGTTTAAAATGACAAAGAGTACACTTAATGCCAGCAATTATTATGACAGCCTGAATGGAGTATCACGTATGTCTACGATAAAAATTTTGGCGGTGGATGATCAGGAGTTTAATCTTGATCTGATTGAGTTTGCCTTTATGGAGAGAGGCGATATTCAGATTACCCGAGCTGCCAATGGGAAAGAGGCTCTTGATCTCCTCACTGCTGATCCGACATACAGGGTGATTTTACTCGATTTGGCAATGCCGATCATGAACGGGTTTGAAACACTCGAAAGCCTTCAAAAAAATCTCGTTTTTTCTCAAATCCCCGTTATTGTCATAACGGCGAATAGTGAGGAGAAGCATCGGGCGCTTCGGGAGGGGGCGAGCGATTTTCTTGCCAAGCCGATCGATGTTGAAGAGCTGAAACTTCGAACGCTCAACTACTCTAAAATCAAAAAATACCAAGACGATCTTTTTAATATGAACCGTCTCCTAGAAGCAAAAGTGCGTGAACGTACAGCAGAGCTTCAAGAGGCTTTGGTTTTGGCAAAAAAAACCGAATACGAGATTTCGGAGCGGCTTGGGAAAGCATCGGAGTATCGCGATTTGGAGACGGGGATGCACATCAAGCGGATGAGCCACTACTCGGCAAAACTGGCTGAACTCTACGGATTGGGCGAGGAGGAGGTGGAGTTGATTCTGTACGCTTCGCCGCTCCACGATATTGGCAAGGTAGCGATTCCCGATCGGATTTTGCTCAAACCTGGTCGCCTTACTCCCGAAGAGTTTGAGATCATGAAGCTCCACACTACACTCGGGGGTAAAATGTTGCAGAGCGATGGGGGCTATCCGGTGATCGAGGCGGGGCGCATTATCGCATTGCAACATCATGAAAGGGTTGATGGCAATGGGTATCCGATGGGGCTTAAAGGGGATGAGATCCATATCTATGCTAGAATTGTTGCCATAGCAGATGTTTTTGATGCGCTTAGTTCGGAACGGATCTATAAAAAAGCGTTCACTATCGAAAAAACGATTGAGATACTTCAAAACGATGCTGGTACCCACTTTGATGCTGAGCTGGTTAGGTTGTTTGTTGATCATTTGGATGAGTTTTTGGTCATCAAAGAGGCTTTCCCAGACGAGGAAGAGACTCCATCAATCTTACATTTAATCGATCAATTGCAATAAGGGGAAG
>JACXUF010000197.1 GCA_014764105.1 Sulfuricurvum sp.
AAATAAAAGGTATGTCTGATTTTTTGGCTTGACGCTTAAAATGATCCATCGAATTATGTTTCAAAAAATCGGTCAACATAATGATCATATCTGTTTTCTATGCTAGTTTTTGGATGATTTGAGGGAAAGACTTGCAAGTGGCTCTTTAATTATTTGAAAAACTGACTATAATAAACCTTGACAAAATAATTGAGGAGAGTCGCATATGTTTAACGGTTATAAAATCAGAGAATTGACAGAAGAAAACAATGAATTGAAACAACGGAATGTGTCACTACAAACTATGATTGACGAACTACAACGGACAATCAGCCATCAAAACGAAGAGTTGTCCCAACTAAAAGCTGCTAAAGTCGATACAAGTCGAGATGAAATTCTCAAAAGCTTGTTGGAAAGCTATGAAGACGGAGTGCGATTTCTACAAGGGACAACTGAAGAAAACCTTAAAATGCTCTCAAATATCAATGAGGTTAATGATGAGACAGTTATACAAAGTAATAAATTGCAAGAGCAGAGCGTTGTCGTCATCAATTCCATCAGTAACATCCAGCAAATGAGTGGCAACATCCAAAGCGATACTACGTCACTCAACGACAGTGTCTCATCAATTACCCAAATTATCAACCTCATCAAAGACATCTCCGACCAGACCAATCTCCTCGCCCTCAACGCCGCCATCGAAGCGGCACGTGCTGGAGAACATGGACGAGGATTTGCCGTTGTTGCGGATGAGGTGCGTAAACTCGCCGAACGGACTCAAAAAGCGACTCAAGAAGTAGAGGTCAATATCAGCGGTCTCAAACAAAACTCGGTTGCAATGACCGAAGCGAGTGAAACGTTTTACAATTTAGCATCCGAAGTCATGCGTATTTTAGAAGAGTTCCAAACCAATATCGAATACGTCAATAAAAACTCTCAAGTGATTTTGAATCAAACCATCAATGTCACCAATGAACTCAACGTTAGTAACGGAAAAATTGACCATATTCATCTAAAGCTACAAGCCTACAAAACTGCTCTCTCCGGCAATAGTAACGATATTATCGATCATCACAGTTGCCGATTTGGGAAATGGTTTAGTGGTTATGTGAGTGAAATTTTAAGTAATAACCAACAGGCCATCAGTGATATTTCTAGACATCATGAAAACGTCCATCGAGGTCTTACGCAGGTCATCGATATTTTCAGCAATGGAAAATCTTCTGATGAAGGGATTAAAATACTCAAAGATGTGGAAAAATCGAGCAAAGAGGGGTTTGAAATATTATTGGAAGCGATTAAAAAAGTGCGTAAATAATCACCTGTCCCATCCCCTACTATAATACCCACATAGAGAACCCCCTTTTTCATGGGGTTGATTCTATGGTCATAAGCCATTATAGAGATCTATTAACACGAGGGAGATTAAGCTATGATATCTATTCAT
>JACXUF010000198.1 GCA_014764105.1 Sulfuricurvum sp.
TAATGCTAATGTTATTATTTTTTACTATTCCTCTTAATCACTCTATTTATTGTTGCTTGATTTAACAAAATAACTACCCCACACTTGGTGAGGTGAATTCAAATACTATCTTAACCAGTCCTAAGGCATTAAGTTCTGTCTCAAAATAACTACCCCACACTTGGTGAGGTGAATATAACAAATAAAATTCCAGACAGTGTCTGGGATGAGTCTCAAAATAACTACCCCACACTTGGTGAGGTGAATATTAAATGAAACTAATTTACCTTTTTTAAGTAAACTGTCTCAAAATAACTACCCCACACTTGGTGAGGTGAATTTAGGAAATGATATACAAAAAGCAGTCAAGAATACCTTGTCTCAAAATAACTACCCCACACTTGGTGAGGTGAATTCACTTACCGTACAGGAAGGGATGTCATAAAAGGTCTCAAAATAACTACCCCACACTTGGTGAGGTGAATAAACTAAAGTTTAAAAGAAAAATAAGACGACAAGTCTCAAAATAACTACCCCACACTTGGTGAGGTGAATCTGGTGAAGAACTATAACCTAGGGGTATTTACCTGTGTCTCAAAATAACTACCCCACACTTGGTGAGGTGAATGATAGAAAGTTAGCAGGCTATGTAGGCCTGGTCTCACCGTCTCAAAATAACTACCCCACACTTGGTGAGGTGAATGCTATCAGTCTATTGCATCTGAAAAAGATGTAGTAGGTCTCAAAATAACTACCCCACACTTGGTGAGGTGAATAAGAAAGGAGTTAGTATGACACACAATTACACACTAGTGTCTCAAAATAACTACCCCACACTTGGTGAGGTGAATAGAAAATACACTTCGTTTCATTTAAGGACGAAGTTACGTCTCAAAATAACTACCCCACACTTGGTGAGGTGAATACCAAATTTCGATTTTAAGTATCTAGAGCTATGGTAGTGTCTCAAAATAACTACCCCACACTTGGTGAGGTGAATGTACTGGGAGCAACATATCGGTCACAACCAAACAGTCTCAAAATAACTACCCCACACTTGGTGAGGTGAATCAATACTATGGGTTACTGCACTAGTAATGGCCTTTAGTCTCAAAATAACTACCCCACACTTGGTGAGGTGAATGTGTCTTAAAGGAAAAAGAGAAAGATGGCTTCAAAAGTCTCAAAATAACTACCCCACACTTGGTGAGGTGAATTTTTTGAAATATTTAAACATCACTTGACATTTTGTCTCAAAATAACTACCCCACACTTGGTGAGGTGAATGAATTTTTAAAATTCATGTACATGGTAGTAACCATGTGTCTCAAAATAACTACCCCACACTTGGTGAGGTGAATAAAGGGTAAACAAATGAAACAAAATCTAATAAGTGTCTCAAAATAACTACCCCACACTTGGTGAGGTGAAT
>JACXUF010000199.1 GCA_014764105.1 Sulfuricurvum sp.
GCTTTATCCGTTTGCATTTGACGGATATATTTCAATGCTACAAAAATCGCAATCGTTGCCGTTGCGACTGCCCCGAGCATCGCCAATTTATTGACGATGTCATCACCTACTTGTCCGCCGGCAATAACCCATGTAAGGCCAAGCAATGCGAGTACGAAGACAACACCAAATACCATTAACTTATTCATTATGGCTCCTTCTATTTTATCTCATCATTTTTCGAGATCTTTTCGACTGGTTGATCGGTGATCTCGTCATTTAGTGCGATATTCCCGTACTTTTCATAATCGCGTAGCCCTTTTTTTTGAGCGCTATAAAGATGATATATGTACGAATACAACACTATCACCAAAAACGCTGTAAACCCAAAAAAAGCGTACGCCTGAAGTGTACCAATATCCACACTAGATCCTTATTTCAAACTGTTAAGATACGCAATCAAAGCTACGATTTCTGGGATATTGCCCGCCGCAACCGCATCTTTAACATCTTGGTCTTTCATATCAGCTGCAATTGCTTTTGCTTCTTCTAAAGCATCTGCTTTTGCTTCATCCAATGTAGCACCCAATTTTACAGTCGTTTTTGTACCATCGGCCATCGGAATTTCAGTGTTATAAGGTGTTTTGAACACTTTGTTAACTGTTACTTGTTCTGCATACGCAGTATCGATGTCTGCAGATGTTTTAAACATCCAGCGATATGCCGGCATAACTGAACCTGGAACGACAGCAGCAGGATCTTTCATGTGGTTTTCGTGCCAATCTGTTGTACGGTAGTTACCTACACGCATCAAATCTGGACCAGTACGTTTTGAACCCCAAAGGAATGGGCGATCATATGCATATTCACCGCTCAAGCTGTAGTGACCATAACGGTCAGTTTCCGATTTAAACGGACGAATAAGCTGTGAGTGACACGCATTACAACTGTTTTTGATGTAAACATGACGACCAGCAAGCTCCAACGTGCTGTAAGGTTTTGTCCCTACAACCGGTTGTGAAGCCTGCGCAAAGTTTGGCAAAATTTCAATAAGCCCCGCAAATGCGATGGTAACGAAAACGGCTACCGCGAAAAAGAACGGGTGTTTTTCTAACCAGTGAAACATTTTTTCCCCTCCTTATTAAGCGCCCATCGGCGATGCGTTTTGAAGTTCACTCTCTTCAACACGGCGAGAGCTTGTCATTGTTTTGTACATATTGTACGCGAACAAGAACATACCGACGAGGTACAATGTACCACCAACAGCACGGATAGTATAGTATGGGTGTAATACCGTAACAGTATCAATGAATGAGTAAGCAAGGTTACCGAACTCATCGTGCGCACGCCACATCATACCTTGTGTGATACCCGCAATCCACATAGAGGTGAAGTAAAGAACAACACCGAGAGTTTGAACCCAAAATTGTGTACCCTCAAGCGTAGAGAACATGTAGAATGTAGATGCCAAAATCATAAACTTGATCAATGGGCTAGATGCTACTTGTTGCCATTCACCCTTCATGGTCAATAGCATATTGATCGCAGAACCCCATGATGGGAGAATCAACACAACCGAGAATACAGAACCCATGGTTTGCATCCAATCTGGTACAGTTGAGTAAACAAGATGGTGTCCGCCTGCCCAAAGGTAAACAAACATCAATCCCCAGAATGCAAGAAGCGATAATTTATACGAATAAACCGCTTGACCAGACTCTTTTGGCAAGAAGTAGTAGATCATCGCCACGATTGGCACTGTGAATCCGAACGCAACTGCATTATGCCCATACCACCATTGCACCAACGCATCGTTTGTACCAGAGTACATTGAAACAGAGTGATACCATGCACCAATACCGCCTGAAACAAAATAGGTTGG
>JACXUF010000200.1 GCA_014764105.1 Sulfuricurvum sp.
TTGGTGCAATTTATTGGTATTTAACGACAACGTTTAATGCTTTTTCCAATGAAACAACAAAACGCTCTCTCAACATGTTGAGTCAATCGATTTTTCAGACCCTTACTGGGAGCATGTTGGCTGGTGATCGTGCGATTGTTGCTGAAGCGATCGCCAACGCACAAAAAATCGATGGGATTGAATCATTAAAAGTAGAAAAATCCCAAGCGGTTATTGATTTGTTGGCACCAGATGCGAAATTTACCTCCGAGCCATTGATCAAAGAGATTTTCAAAACCAAAAAACCTGAAGTAGTCGAAAATACGAACGGTTCCCATGCTATTCGTCTTTTACAACCTCTAATTGCAGAAGATCGGTGTCTCTCTTGTCATAGTAATGTTCAAACAGGTGATGTGCTAGGGGTAATGGATTTGGTCATCTCGCTGGAGAAAAATGATGAGGAGATTAGTAAAACCGAGACTATTTTGTTGATTGCGCTCAGCGTCGTGGTTGTTGTTTTTGTATCGGTTCTTAATATTTTCTTCAGTAAAGAGGTGCTTTCACCGCTTGAGGGGTTGCGCAATCGAATCCGTTCGTTGGTAAGCGGGGACAAAGATTTGACCAAACGGCTCGAAGTGACAAAAAAAGATGAGTTCTCCGAAGCGGCAACGGCAGTCAATAATTTTGTCTCAATGGTGCAAGAGACGGTTAATGAAGTTAAAGTTTTGGGACGTCAAAACTCCACCATTGCTACGACGATTACCAATGCGACCAAAACAATCTCAACCGGTGTGGAACAAGAGCGGCAGATTGTCGAAGCGACGACCCAAAAAAGTCATTCGATCAAACAAATCCTATCTGGTGTCATTTCGGTTTCTGAGGAGACACAACAAAACGTTGCCAATGCAAATGAAGGGTTGGTAACGGCTAAAGATGCGTTGTATCGTCTTGTCGGCGAAGTAGAGGGGTATATCGAAACGGAACATGAGATGTCTTCGCGGCTCATTTCTCTCCGCAATGATGCCGATCAAGTCAAAAATGTTCTCGGTGTTATTAAAGATATCGCCGATCAAACCAATCTCTTGGCGTTGAATGCCGCTATCGAAGCGGCGCGTGCCGGAGAGCACGGGCGCGGATTTGCGGTTGTTGCCGATGAGGTGCGCAAACTAGCAGAACGGACGCAAAAAAGCTTGACCGAGATCGAAATTAGTGTTGGAACGATTGTTCAAGCGATTAACGATATAAGTGATCAAATGGGTGAAAATGCACAAAGCATGAACCAATTAACCGTTATTTCCAACGAAGTGGAAGATAAAATTTCGGCAACATCTTCGGAGATGGAACGTTCAGTTGCCGTAGCAGAGCGTTCATACAACGATTCGGTAGAAGTAGTGGGACATATCGAGTGGATCAT
>JACXUF010000053.1 GCA_014764105.1 Sulfuricurvum sp.
TTCGTCTTTCACTCAAAGAATCACCAACGCACAAATCTGAATCTATTATCCCCAATGAGATTCCAATCTCAAAAAAAAACCCCTCAATCCCTAGAGGCGAACAGCTCGATATCCCACCACAGCCTCAACCGATCATCAAATCCTCACCGACTCGGCCGCAACCGATCACCAAAACACCGCTTCCTGAGTCCGAACCAATCAAAGCGATCGAAGAGCCTAAAAAAGCGTTCGTTCGGCATGTAGCAAAACCTGTCGCCGACATCGAGCGTAAACCTATTCCCAAACAAGAGCAGGGGTTATACGATATCCTCTCTAGACCCGATCCATCAGCCCACGAGCAACCACAAAACAGTACAAAAGTTTCAGATAGTATCCAGCGTCTTTACGGAGACAAATTCAATGATCTCTCAGCGGGAGAGCAAAAATATATTCTTGATAACCAAGAGGTGATGCGCCGGATCACCCAAAAAATATTGGATCGATACGCCCGTTCTCGGATTCCCGACAATATCCACACCCAAGATACCAACATGATCGAATTTTACCTTCATCCCGATGGGAGTATCTCAGCTCTTCGGTTTCTCAAAAATTCTCAATTCTCCATTTTGGATGATACGACCAAAGAGGTGATCGAATTGGCGTACTGTCAGTATCCTAGACCCGAACAAAAAACACTCATCCGTTACCGAGTATTTTATAACCTTACAGGGTATTAAACCCTCCCGTTAACCTATTGATTTTATCCGATTACATCACGCTCTCGCTATAACCCAAGGTGGTGTCAAAAATTTTGGTAAATTCTTCTACTCAATGATTTCACACAGGAAAACCGCAATTTTTAAATCCTCAATTGATATAAAATTTAATCCCTCTCATGGTATAATTCGAAAATTTTTTACAAGGGCTGATCCATGCTAACTGATCGCGTCAATACACTCTCCGAATCGATTACTATTGCTATCTCGACGTTAGCGCAAGAACTCAAAGCACAGGGGAAAAACATCCTTAGCTTCTCCGCCGGTGAACCTGATTTTGATACACCGCAAGTGATTAAAGATGCCGCGATCAAAGCGATCAACGATGGTTTTACCAAATATACCGCAGTTGACGGAATCCCTGATCTTAAAGCGGCTATTGCGCTCAAACTCAAACGCGATAACGCCTTGGAATACAAACCAAACCAAATCATTGTTAACAATGGTGCCAAACATTCACTCTACAACCTATTTGCGTGCACTATTCAAGCTGGTGATGAAGTGATTATCCCTGCTCCGTATTGGGTCACATATCCCGAACTCGTCATGTACTGCGGAGGGAGTGTCGTAGAGATTATGACTGATGATTCAAGCGGGTTTAAAATCACTCCTGAACAACTCAAAACGGCATTGACCCCAAAAACAAAAATGTTGATTCTTACCTCTCCTTCTAACCCGACTGGTGCCGTTTATACTCGCGAAGAATTAATCGCACTAGGCAAAGTACTTGAAGGGACAAATGTACTCGTAGCAAGCGATGAGATGTACGAAAAACTAATCTATGATGGTGAGTTTACCTCTGCTGCTGCAGTGAGTGATGATATGTTCCAGCGTACTATCACGATTAACGGTCTGAGCAAATCGGTCGCTATGACAGGATGGCGTTTTGGGTATATGGCAGCTGCCAATACCGAAATCATCCAAGCGACCAAAAAACTCCAAAGTCAAAGCACGTCGAATATCAACTCCATCACCCAAAAAGCGGCAATCGTTGGGCTAAACGGTGAAGCGGATGCCGATATCGAAGCGATGCGTGTGCAATTCAAAACACGCCGCGATGAAGCAGTCAAATTGTTCAATGAGATTGATGGACTTAGTGTTCTCTCTCCAGCAGGAGCATTTTATCTGTTTGTCAACATCAAAAAAGTAAACAATGACTCTATGCAGTTTTGTAAAGAGTTACTGGAAGAACAAGGGGTCGCAGTTGTACCAGGTGTCGGCTTCGGTTCTGAAGGATACTTTCGCTTTAGCTTCGCCACCGATATCGAAAGCATTCGTGATGGGATCAAACGTATCGCCACATTTGTAGCTTCAAAAAAATAATACTGCTGTCGTTCGCCCTAAGCAAGTCTAAGGGCAAACGCAAGATAATCACTTAATACTTTTCAACGCCTCAACTACGGCATCGATATTTCCCATTGGAAGATGGACTTTCCATTCAGGATTTTTAGCATCACCAGAAAGTGAAATTCCGATACTTGCTACACTCTCACTTCCAGCGCCATAAGGTTCATCCACTTTACTAATGGAAATAACCCCTTTTTTAGTACCATCCAATGGAATCTCTTTGATAATCGTTACGCTAGAACTCATAAACTCTCCTATTAACTGATAATAGCACAAAGAGTTTAACCGATTTTAGATAAAGTAATCTTAAAAAGATAAAGTTATTCTACATCTTCTGCTTTTGTCCCATTTCCACCATAAATAAAAGCGTACATTTTTCGATAATAGCGAGCGTTGCGTGAGGCGTCTGAAGTTGGGGCGTGATGGTAGCGCCCCAACGTTTCCCAAGAGTAACCGAAGCTTTTCACCAATTTGGTCAATATGAAATTGACTTGTTCTCGTGCCGTTTCGTCTTGGAAATACTCATGAAGCATTGGATTGGGATGGTATTTATAATTGATTTGATAAGGTCCCAAATCGATATTGGTAATGCCACCGTCAATCAAAGCCTGAGCTTGAAGAGAACACTGTTCCAAAGAACCACATTTGATCAAATGACCGTTGATTGCAAATCCTGCTGCGGCAGCACGTTGAGCCTCTTCGGCAATATTAATACGGATAACATAAGGGTTACATTGCCCATTCTCTATGAGGCATTCACAATGCTTGATAGCATCGAGAACAATATCAGGCATTCGAATCTCAGTCGGTTGATCTTCTGCGCACAGCAACGCCCCTAATAGCATCAAACCGACCGCTGTCCTTTTCATTCCGTATCCCTTTTCAGCTTAATATTCTAACATTCTAGCAAGTTTTGCCTGTAATTTCAGCCAAAGTTTATGTTCCATAAGTGGAAAGCCGCTATAAACCCCTTTTGTAGTGATACTTTTGGTAACCCCTGATCGAGCCGCTAAAGTTGTAAACGGAGCAATAGTGAGATGACCCGCAGTCGCACTTTGACCCCCCATGACGACATTTCGTCCCAACGTGGAAGATCCTGCCAATCCCGTTTGGGAGACTAAAATAGAGTGTTCGCCGACAATACAGTTGTGTCCTATCTGAACGAGATTGTCGATTTTGGCACCTTTTTTAATAATGGTAGAGCCAAAAACCGCGCAATCGATCGTTGTGTTAGCTCCAATCTCAACATCCTCTTCTATGACGACGTTGCCGTTTTGGTAGAGCTTCACATGCTCTCCCAATTTTGTGTGAGCATACCCGAATCCATCACTTCCGATCACTGCACCAGCATGAATTGTGACACGATTACCGATTACACAATCACGGTATACCACTACATTCGGATAAAGAGTCACATCATCACCAATGATTGCCTCAGCACCAATATAGACACCGCTCATAATTATACAGTTCTTTCCGATTTGAGCACCGTTTTCAATATGTGCAGTAGGATAGAGCTGTGTCCCCTCACCGATCATCGGAGCAATATCAGAACTTTGGATTGCTTTAGCAAATTTTTGGGACAACAGCGCAACTGACATATACGGTTCTTCGGATACAAGAGCTGTTACACCGCTTGGAAGCAAGTGTACTTTGGATGCAGGGAGGATAACAGCAGAGGCTTTCGTCTCTAAAAGCTCTTTTTCGTACTTGGAATCAGATAAAAACGATATCTCCCCTTTATTCGCACGAGAGAGGGTATTCATACCTGTAATCTCAATATCCCCCTCAATCCCCTCACATCCTAAAAATAAAGCTATCTCGTTTAAAGTCATCGATAATTATCTCTCTAGCGCAACAGAACCGCTACGAACGATCTCTTTGGGATGGAACCGTTTGATCGCTTCGAGAAAATGGTTTACCCGCATCGGCTCATCTGAAATCATTACAATCATCGTATCGCTTCCAACATCTAAAATGCGACCGTTATACGGATGAATCAGTGCCCCTACATCCCCCAATGACTCACTCATAGGGATTTTAACAAGAGCCATTTCGGTTTCGACCAAATCAGCATGCTCATACACTTTCAAAACCGGTATAAGTTTATGAAGCTGTTTCGTAATCTGTTCAACTACCCGCACCGATCCGGCAGTTACAATCGTGATCCGAGAATATTTACTCTCAGGAATCGGAGCGACTGTGAGCGACTCGATGTTGTACCCACGCCCTGAAAACAGTCCAACAATCCGAGATAGGACACTTGCTTCATTCATGACAATGACCGAAATAACGCGACGCTCTGTTTGTTCTATCATTATTTCTCCTTGTACTCTAACATCATATTAAAGAGCGATCCACCTGCAGGAACCATCGGTAAAACATTCTCGAAACGGTTAACGACGACATCGATAATCGCAACAACGTTTTTCTCAACAGCATCTTTGAGAGCTGCATCAAACTCTTCTTTTGTATTAACACGATACCCTACCCCACCGAAC
The DNA here is from genome assembly GCA_014764105.1 of Sulfuricurvum sp. Classification (GTDB taxonomy): domain Bacteria; phylum Campylobacterota; class Campylobacteria; order Campylobacterales; family Sulfurimonadaceae; genus Sulfuricurvum. The sequence continues at coordinate 4,604 of JACXUF010000053.1, forward strand.
GCCTCAGCCAATTTGACAAAATCAGGTTGCATCGAGAGATCGGTTTGGGAGTGACGCTTGTCATAAAAGAGGGTTTGCCACTGACGAACCATTCCCAAAAAGTTGTTGTTGAGGATAACATTGATAACAGGGAGCTTATACTCGATCGCCGTCATCAACTCTTGAATGTTCATCAAAATCGATCCATCCCCTGTAATATTGATACTGACACGTTCCATATCGGCACGCTTAACACCCATTGCTGCTGGAAATCCAAATCCCATAGTCCCCAAGCCACCTGAGCTGATCCACTGGCGCGGACGGGTGAAGGGATAAAACTGTGCCGTCCACATCTGGTGTTGTCCAACATCGGTAGAAATATTGGCACCATCTCCCAAAAGTTGACCTATACGCTCAACAACCCATTGAGGTTTCAAGCGATCCCCCTCTTCTTTGTAGGAGAGCGGATGAAGTTTATTGAAATTGGCAATGGTGTTGTGCCACGACTCAAACTTAGTAGGATCAACCTGTTTTTTTGCCAACGGGATCATCTGTTCCAAAACATTTTTGACATCACCGACAATCGGAAAGTTGGCATGCACCAATTTGGATACGCTAGCAGGATCAATATCGACATGGATGATCTGAGCGTTTTTAGCAAACTCCGAAAGTTTTCCGGTAACACGGTCATCAAAGCGTGCACCCAACCCGATAACCAAATCGGTCTCCGACATCGCCATATTCGCCGCATACGATCCATGCATACCGAGCATCGAAATCAAAAGCGGATCATCATAGCGGAGTACTCCTCGCGCCATCAACGTCTCAACGGCAGGGATTTGAGTCAGTTTTGAAAATTCTCGGACCAAATCGGCGGCACCTGAACTAATGATACCACCACCAAGATAGAGAAGCGGACGTTTAGATGCAACAATCGCATCAATCGCTTTTTTGATTTGGCGCGCATTCCCTTTGGTCGTCGGTTTGTAGGTCTCTAGCTCAACCTCTTTGGAATAGTCAAATTTGGCGATTTGTGCCGTAACGTCTTTGGGGATATCGACATGCACCGGTCCTGGACGACCCGTACGGGCGATATAAAACGCCTCTTTGATAATACGAGGCAGCTCTGCCGCATCGGTGACCAAATAGTTATGTTTCGTACACGGACGGCTAATCCCGACAGCATCAATCTCTTGGAACGCATCGGTACCAATAAGAGACATCGGTACCTGACCGCTAATAACCACAAGTGGAACGGAGTCCATATAAGCATCGGCCAACCCCGTCACACCGTTGGTAAACCCTGGTCCTGATGTGATCATCGCCACACCCACTTTACCGGTTGCTTTTGCATACCCCTCTGCGGCATGCACCGCAGCTTGTTCATGGCGTGTCAAAATATGTTGGAACGAGCGTTGTTTGTAAATCTCATCATAGACGTTCATGATCGCTCCGCCGGGGTAACCGAATACCACTTCAACTTCCTCGGCGATAAGTGCTTCGATAACCATCTGTGCACCGCTGATTTGCATGTCGTCTCCTTATCATAGTTGAATTTTTATTGCATGGACAAAAGAGTGCAGCAATATAGTCGAAAAAAGTTAGGAGATTATAAAAGAAACTAGCTATAAGTTTCGTTAAAACCTCTCCAAAAGATCACTTTTTACGACTTTTTTCGTCGCTGTCACCACAAAAATGGGGTATTCACGCTCACTCTTTTGTACCGTATAAGCATGGTGAAATCGGACATGTTCAAAACCAGCTTTTTCGATCGTCCCCCGTAAACTCTCTTTCTCAAAACCAAAATGATACACCCCATCGTTACCATGTGTATGGAAAGTTCCATCTTCCGCTTCAAGATCAGCGATGGCGATAAATCCGTCTCGCTTGAGATGATTATAAAACGCCTTGAAAAGCTCAAATGTATCTTCGACATGATGCATCGCCATGGAACTAACAATCCCGTGAAACTGCTCTTGCAAAGGGGTGTTAAGAATATCTTGACAGATCGGCTGTACACTCAAAGTTGAGTTATTTTTGGATTCGAGCTGTTCGAGCATTTTTTGAGAGAGATCGACACCGACAACTCGTTTGACCATGGAAGCGATTTTAAAACTCAACAATCCCGTCCCTGCACCAAAATCCATAATATTCATATTATTTAATAAAGCGATTCTGCTGGCAATGGTCTGAAAAACAAAATGGGCAATATTTTGGCGTATACCTCCTTTGTCCCATTCACCTGCGACTTGATTAAAACGTTCACTCATGCCACCCCTTTGCGATCTCTATCGAAATCATAACCAAATCTCAAATCCAAACCTCATCGATTATCAAAATTAATCTATATTTCCAAAAAAAATTCATGATAAAAAGGGTTTAGGATAGTGTTTTTCCTAACGTACTCCCATAACAACACGATTTCTTCCATCTTCTTTTGCTCTATACAGAGACCTATCTGCAGCTGCATACAGATCTTCCTCACGATCAATCAATCTCGCTTCAATACATATAACCCCCACAGAAACAGTCACATACGGGCTGGCACTGTTTTTTGAGTGCTCAATTTCCAACAATTCTATTTTTTCTCGAATCGAATCGATAAAAGAAAACGCTTTTTCAGGATTCTCATCTTTGAAAATTATCCCAAATTCTTCTCCTCCGAGACGAAAGCAATAGTCATCTGAGCGAAACATACTGTTTTGGATGGTTTGAGCGACACGTATGAGAATTTCATCCCCCATTTGATGACCATAGGTATCGTTATAGGCTTTAAAATGATCGACATCGATGATAGCAAAGCAGAGTAGATCATTATAGCGCTTAGCACTTCTAAAGAATCGTGAAAATAAAGTATTGAAATGGCGACGGTTATAAATACCGGTCAATCCATCGGTTATTGAAATCTCTTCAATCCGTTTTTTATCAGTAATATCATGACGAATCGCCGTATAACCGATTTTTACCCCTTCATCATCATAAATCGGATAAATGATCACATCGACCCAATAATATCCCCCATTTTTTGTCCGATTTTTGAGTTCTCCATGCCAAATACGATTTTGCGAGATGGTTTCCCATAGCTCTTCGTAAATTTTTTTCGGCATATCCGGATGTTTTACTATGCTATGTTTTTTGTGAAGCAACTCTTCGCGAGTGTAACCTGAAATTCGACAAAAAGCCGTTGAAGCTTTGACAATAACCCCGTGCAAATCGGTGGATGAGGTAATAATATTATCATCAATCAACGCAACATAATCATGCAACGTTTTTTCAAGCTTTCTCGATTCGGTAATGTCACGAACATTCACCAAAAACTCTCTTTATCTGGCATCAATGTGATCGATATATTTACATGCAGCTTTTTACCATCTTTAACAACGCAACTCTTTTCAATATTCTCGATGCAACCTTTTTCTCGAACCTGCTCAAGAACACTCAAAGCCATTGGAGGATCTTCATGAATATTTAAACCGACACAACCAAGTTGCACCATCTTTTCATTCGTAGAGCCGGTCATTTGAAGATAAGCTCTATTACAAAATAAACATCGCGCCTCCCTATCCAACATGTGTATTGTGACGCTCAATCTCGGTGATATCGTTGATAAAAAGTGCTTTAGCAATAATTTTTTTATCATAACTATAGACATCAAACGCGTATATTGCATATTTTTTATCATTCCAATGAAACCGACACAGCATCGGAAAACGATACCCTCTGTTTACCAGCTACTGAAACAATGGAAAATTATCGGTCGCGTCATACTGCAATGTGTAATCAGAAATCTTAAATGTCCCTTTCTTATACAGATTAATGGCTTCATTTTTCACAAACAGAGCCCCTTTTAAACCACTGTAATACTCCATTTCATCAAAAATAATATCGGGACGGGTTCCCAATTCCAATGCACCGATATATTTTTTGTTGTCAAAAATAGGGGTAACCGATCGATAGGCGAGATTGTGACGTCCAGATTCAAATCCATGGATGGCTTTATGATATTTGGATACATGGGCAATCATCGGACGAAACGTGGTTACATTATCC
>JACXUF010000054.1 GCA_014764105.1 Sulfuricurvum sp.
GGCTCGATCGGAATTTCCGCAAGGATAGACGTTTCGAACTGATCCGCTATCGCTTTAGATGTCCCTTTGCCGAAAATATCGTATTCAACACCTGTATCCGGAGCGATAAATCCTGACATGTTCTCTACTACACCCGCAATCGGAATATGGAGTTTTTTGAACATATCAAGACTTCGACGCGAATCATCAAGAGAGACCATCTGCGGTGTGGTAACGGTAACACCTGCGGTCACTGGAACACTTTGAGCTAGAGTCAACTGCGCATCTCCAGTACCTGGAGGCATATCGATGACCAAACAGTCCAAATCCGACCACATAATATCGCGCAAAAACTGTTCGATCGCTTTCATGATCATGGCACCGCGCCAAATGAGCGACTGCCCCTCTTCCATCAGTGAACCCATCGACATCATCTCGATTCCGTATGCTTTGATTGGCAACACTTTATTTCCAACCACTTCGGGTTTTACCCCCTCGACTCCGAGCATCCGAGGGATATTCGGACCGTAAATATCGGCATCCAAAAGCCCCACTTTTTTTCCCTGCATTGCCAAAGCGACTGCAAGATTCACCGAAGTGGTCGATTTACCGACCCCCCCCTTACCTGAACTCACCATAATGAAATTTTTCACCTGAGGGGCGATGTTTTTACCCTTGGATGAACTCTCGCGCGGCATTTTTGGAGCCGTAATGTTCACAACAACATCACCCGCACCGGCACGCTTAAGCTCATCGGTCGCTTCAACCGTAATCTGATGCGCCACTTCAGGGGCACTTGAGGTGATATCAACGGTAACGTTGACGTTATTTCCCTCGCATTTAATCTCTTTAACGAATCCAAAGGTCACAATGTCTTTCGTAAATCCAGGATAAGTAACTTTAGATAGTGCCGATTTTACAATTTCTTCTGTCATTTAATATTCTCCTTTGTAGTATTAACTTGCACTTTTAGCTTTTACTTCTTTGGCAATCTGTGCAATCGCATCGGTATTTTCCATAATGTTTTGAGTGATCTTGTACGAACAAAACTTCGGTCCGCACATCGAACAAAACTCAGCCTCTTTAAAAACATCCTGAGGCAGCGTCTCGTCATGATACTCGCGTGCCCGTTCCGGATCAAGTGCAAGCTCGAATTGACGGTTCCAGTCAAACGCATACCGCGCATCGCTCATCGCATCGTCGATGTCACGCGCCCCTTTGCGTCCACGCGCAATATCGGCCGCGTGTGCCGCGATTTTATAGGCGATAATCCCTGCTCGGACATCTTCGGCATTCGGCAGCCCCAAATGCTCTTTGGGGGTAACGTAACAGAGCATCGATGCTCCGTGCCATCCGCCGACCGCCGCACCGATCGCCGAACTGATATGATCATACCCTGCCGCAATATCGGTAACTAAAGGACCAAGGATATAAAACGGCGCTTCATGGCAATATTCGCGCTGGATTTTCATATTACGCTCAATCTGGTTAAGAGGAACATGTCCAGGACCTTCGATCATCACTTGAACGTTTTTCTCCCACGCACGAAGCGTCAATTCGCCGAGCACTTTGAGTTCACTGAGCTGGGCTTCATCGGATGCGTCCGCCAAACATCCCGGGCGAAGGGAATCTCCTAGAGAGAGGGAAACGTCATAGCGGGCACAGATATCGAGAATCTCATCATACGCCGTGTAAAACGGGTTCTCGCGGTGATAGTGCATCATCCATGCCGCCATGAGCGATCCGCCCCGACTGACGATCCCCATTTTCCGTTTGGCAACTTTGGGCATCGTCTCTAGCAAAAAGCCAGCATGAATCGTGAAGTAGCTCACCCCTTGCTGCGCTTGACGCTCCAAAACCTCTAACATTTTCTCGATGGTGAGGTCTTCGATTTTGTTGTTTACATCATGCAAAATCTGATAGATAGGGACCGTCCCGATCGGGATTTTCGAATTGGCGATGACGGCACGACGGATTTCATCCAAATCTCCCCCCGTCGAGAGGTCCATTGCCGTATCGGCTTTATAGTGCTGGGAAACTTGAATTTTCTCAATCTCCCCTTCCACATCACTGGCAATCGCCGATGAGCCGATATTGGCATTGATTTTACAACGCGCTGCGATACCGATTGCCATCGGTTCCAAATTTTTGTGGTTAATGTTGGCGGGGATGATTAAACGTCCTCGTGCCACCTCAGAGCGAACTAATTCAGGATCAAGCTCCTCAATGCGGGCAACATACTCCATCTCTTCGGTAATAATGCCCGCTTTGGCATAATACATCTGAGTGCGGACGGTGTCGTTTTCTCTTTTGGCGACCCATTCGGTTCTCATAACTCTCTCCTTGATCTTTTACAAAAGCTTAATTGGACTTATAAATAAGAGCCCCTAAAAGGGTAGACTCTCTTTTAATGTAAATTAAAAATTTCAAGATGATTTAGGAAAAGAATCCTTCATCCCTCTAGAAGTATCTTAAAATCTATCAAAAACAAGATAAAAAAAAGCTTTTTGAGTGTATAATTTCGTAACAGTTTTCAAAATAGGATACATTTTGTCTGATTTGACCCTTGTTTTACTTGCAGCAGGCAACTCTTCCCGTTTTAAAGTTCCCGTCAAAAAACAATGGCTCCGTATCGGGCACGATCCGTTGTGGCTCCATGTTACCAACCGTATCAAAGAGACCCTGTTTGCCAAGAATATAATCCTTGTTGTTCACCCTGAAGAAATTCCCTTCATAACCCATATCTGTGACTATCGTGTCATCGAAGGGGGAGCCACTCGACAACAATCCCTTAAAAACGCTTTGCAGGCTGTAGAAACCCCATATGTCATGGTGAGCGACATCGCACGCGCTTGCGTTGATCCCGATCTTATCCAAAAGTTAATGGAAAAAAAGGGGCAAGCGGATGTTATCGTGCCGGCGTTGAGTATCTCCGATACAGTTGTCTATCACGATGAAACAATTGCGCGTGAAGAGGTCAAGCGGATCCAAACACCCCAACTTTCCCGCACCAAAATCCTCCGCCGTGCACTCGATACAACTATAGAATATACCGATGAGAGCAGTGCGATTGTCGCCTACGGCGGGACACGTTATTTCGTTGATGGAGATGAACGTGCCGCCAAAATCACGTTTGCAAACGATCTTACGGCGCTTGAGTGCCTATCACCCCCTGCGTCTACCACGTTTACCGGTAATGGGTTTGACGTTCACGGATTCGAAGAGGGGAAACCGATGGTATTGGGCGGTGTCGTAATCGAAAGCCCTTTTGGGTTCAAAGCCCACAGCGATGGAGATGTCGCTATCCACGCCCTCATCGATGCACTGCTCGGCGCGGCATGCTTGGGAGATATCGGGATCCTTTTCCCCGATACTGACGCCACCTACAAAAACATCGATTCGAAAAAACTCCTCAAAGAGTGCGTCCGAAAACTACACACATTCGGGTTTGTAATTTCCCATGCCGACATCACAATTATTGCCCAAACACCCAAAATTTCCCCATACAAAGAGCAAATGCGTCGTATTTTGGCATCCATCATGCTTATACCTATGTCACGCGTCAATGTCAAAGCGACCACAACAGAGCATTTAGGGTTTATCGGACGCAAAGAGGGGGTAGCCGTTATGGCAACCGCATCAGTACACTATTTTGATTGGAAAAACGGATGAATATTCTCATTATCGAAAATGAAATTTATTTGGCACAAAGCATCGCTTCAAAACTAAGCGATCTAGGCCATAACTGCGACATCTCAAGCTCTACCAAAGAGGGGCTACGCGGAACCCCTTACGATGTCGTTCTCCTCTCAACCAATATCGGCAGTCAAGACATCTACCCCATCATCGAAGCGTATAAAAATGCAGTCGTTATTTTGATGGTCAGTTATGTGAGTAACGACACCGTCTCCAAACCGCTTGCAGCAGGGGCAAAAGATTATATCCTTAAACCGTTTATGATCGAAGAGTTGATCCGAAAAATCCAACATTTCCAAAACCATGAGCGCCTCAAACGTCAAAATCAAACCTATGAGCGTTATTTACATCACACTTTCAACTCAATTAACGTTAATGAAGATGTCGAAAAAACCGAACTTCCTCTCTTTATCTGTAGCGGATACCAAAAATATGCCGATGCATTTGCTTTTCGCTATGCCGCCCATCACGATAAACCCCTACAGTTTATCTCCCTCTCTTCGGCAAAAGCGTTCAACGATATCGCCACTTCAGATAATGAGAGCGTCCTCTTTATCGCCGACTTTCAAAATCTCAAAAAATCGGAGCACAAAACGTTTTACGAACTCATCAACGGACGCTCGTGCATTATCACCAGCACTGAGCATGTCGATAATGCCCCTTTCAAAGTAATTGAAATCGAAAGTGACAACAACCTCTTCGATCAAGGAGAGATCCTCCCGATTGAAGAGTATGTCAAATACATCATGATCCATTTCCAGAACCGTTTTCCAGATACTGAACTATCGAAAAAACTGGGAATCTCACGTAAAAGCTTATGGGAAAAGAGAAAGAAATATGGCATCGTCAAGAAAAAATAGAGCCCTCTATATCGACCAAGAAGCTGTCTCTGCCCTCACTCTCCTAAAAGCAGGAATGCTCAGTCCGGTTACGGCACTGATGAATGAAGCACAAAGCAAAGAGGTTCTCAGAAGCGGGATGTTTATGGGGAAAACATTCCCCTTCCCGCTCATTCTCTCCCCCAATGGCAAAGTGAATGAAATAATCCTCACAAGCTCTTTCAAAGGGGAGACTCTCGATTTGATTTGTGAGGGGGAAATTGTCGGAGAACTCAATGTCGATGAGATCTACCCTATAGATCCCCAAGAGCGGCTGCGACAGATTTACGGCACCGAAGATCTCTCTCACCCCGGTGTCAGTGCTACCCACAAGCGGCTAGGCAAATATGCCATATGCGGTGAATACACGATTGATTTATCTCCAGTAGAGGCGATTCAAGCCCTCATCAACAACGCCAAAGAACAAATCGGAGCCAAGCACACTACGGCCATGTTTATGGCTGCCAATCCGCTCCATCGTGCACACGAACGATTAATTCGACAAAGTTTAGAGAGTACCGATCTAATCGTTATATTTCTCATAAAACCGTATAACAATGCCGATCTCAAATACGAACTTCGCCACCAAACGCTCCAATTTTTCATCGAAAACTACCTCCCACGTAACCGTGTAGTCGTCGTCCCTTTGGAGGGAAGCTATATCTTTGCGGGAAGCAACGAAGTAATCCTCGATGCGATCGTTGCCAAAAACTACGGATGTGATCGACTCATGATTGGTCAAAATCACGCGGGTATCGGGATGTATTATGATCATAACGCCAACAAATCGATTGTCGATCGTTTGGTGGGTATCGATATTGAAGTGGGGATTTCGAGCGAATACGTCTACTGCAACCAATGTAAAACGCTCGTCAGCGTCCAGACATGCCCTCACGGACACCACCACCATATCTCCTATCATGCCGAATCGATTTTGGAGCTGATGCAACAGGGGCTTCTCCCTCCTGCTGTTTTGGTACGCAAAGAGATATCTGCCATGATCGTCGCATCTCTCTACCCGAACCGATTTAAAAATTTAGCAAAATTGTACTATGACATCATGCCGGTAAACGGTCTACTCGAAGAACATACAGAAAAAGATTTTTATGTCGAGCTCATGCGTTTATACCAGACAACATCATTAACATAAGGTTTTTTATGAATTGGTTTTTTCTCACTGTCGGCTACAGTGGACTCTCCCCTAAAGCTCCAGGTACCGCTGGAACACTCGCAGCACTCCCGCTTGGGGTTGCGATTCTCCTTTATTTCGGTCCACAAACCCTCTTTCTCGCGACAATCCTCATTACCATAATCGCAATTAAAGCGATCGATAAACATGAAAGCATAGTCCATGAGCATGATGACAGCCGCATCGTTATCGATGAACTGGTCGGCATGTGGTTTGCCCTCTCTATTGCACCAGGGATAGGCTTTGATCTTTCAACCCTTATGAGATGGAACAACGGTATTGCCATTCAAATCGTCTTAAACTTCATCTTTTTCCGAATCTACGATATTAAAAAACCCTCGATTATCGGTCGAATCGATCGAGAAGCTAAAGGGGGGCTTGGGGTAATGGGGGATGATATCATCGCTGGCTTTGCCGCGGGTATCAGTACTGCGATTGTATGGCAGATAATTTTACAATCGGGGCTAATCGATTAAAAATCACTATAAGATGGGAGATCTTATGCCCTCTCATCATTACACCATCATCGGCTCATCAGTCGGCTCAATCTCTTCGAAATCGACCACAATCTGATCGAGCATCTTTTGAGTCTTTCGTATTTTATCGATATTCTCGTCAAATATCGCTTTGGATGCCGGAAATGCTTCGTAGAGCTCCTGATAGATCAAAATACGGCCGTTTAAATGGCGATTGAACTCATCAAACGCACGACGTAGATAGTCTCTTTGTGTAGTGTGGCGGAAAAGTGCTTTGAGCATCTTTTTACGCTCTTTGATCGGAATCGATTCATCGATCGCTTCAGCAACCCGCTTGATATCCAATCGTGAAAAATAGACACCGCTGTGATACGGAGCCAACAGCTTATCGGAGAGCTCATCGACAAAACTCGGAACTGGTTCATTATCGGGATCGTTCTCTTCGCTACCGTTCTCGCAGCTTCCAGTATCACATTTTCCTCGGACAAACGCGTCAAATTCGGCTTTTAAATCGCTTAGATCATGGGTATTCATTGTCTCTCTCCTGTGGTTAAATCATAAAAATAGTGGCAAATCGAGCGTAGTGCAATCTCGTCAATAAAATCCTCCCGATCGGCATATTTTTCCAGCGCCGCAGGGGTGATTAAATCCCCTATTAATCTCCCCTCTTGGATAAAAAGAACATCACAGTATCCCCCCTCTTTTGCTGCATCGCTGAGGGTATCGACCAATCCGAAAGCCTCTTCTTGGTACTCGCTAGCAATCACAGCGCCGTTGAGCTTTGAACTGCGCATCTGCGAGAGGGTAAAAGTAACGTCATCAGCTCGGACATTCATCGGGATGATCATTGCATTAATTCCGTTTGCTTTGTAGAGTTTGTTGAGTGTCACCGAAAAGCGGCTGCTATGGGCATTTTCGGCAATGTATCCGTAAAGCTGAGTCTGGTCTGTAATGGTATTATCGTTGTTCATCATATCATTTTCCTAACGCTATATGAGCAAATTTCATCTTAGCTACACTAATGCTGAGCTCTCTTCGGCGGAGTACCCACGCACACTTGCGTCCTTTTTCATCTATTTAATCCCCACAATTCTCGTGCTTCTTCCTCTTCGAGTTGGCAACGGCGACATATCTTTTCTCCCCCTACCGAACTAAAGAGGGTATCACACTCATCACATCGGCGCACCAAAAATGTGATGAGATTTTGTACCGTCGGCTCAAACCACTCCTTAAGGTTATACGATGGCGAGAGTTCAAGTGCATTGCTTTCACATACGTCATGACACAAATGACACTTGATGCACAAAAAAGGATCAAAATCGATCTTGGAATTGCGCATATCGGAGGTCAACGCTGCCGTAGGACATACCCGATAACACATCTGACAGGCGGTGCATTTACTTTCATCCATTAGTTTTTGAGAGGTAAATGGTATCATTGAGCTCTCAATCACATGATACACGGCAGGCTTTTCGACCCGTTTGACTGCCGTAAAAAAAAGCTTCCGACGATCAGTGATTTTTTTCGTTCTCAGCTCTTGAGTATGAGAACTTTCAATAACAGTATCGACAAACGCGTCGGTCGTTGAGAGCACCTCTTTTTCAAAATCGGCTTTCACTTTGGCGATACCGCGCAGATGAAACGTTTTGAAAAAATCTCTCCGGTCACTCTGTTTTTCAATCTCTTCAGCCCCGTACGCAATACGCTCCAATACAATCTCACCCTCTGCACCGATCGCTTCGAGAGCATAATTACTACTCTCGATTCTAGCTTCCATCGACGCCAATACTCGATCCCCGATCTCGCACTCCTGACAATGGCCGATATCGAGGACAATCCCTTTTTTCAATGCCGATAACGAGATAAGATGCTCAGAGGAGAGGGCTGCAATACAAGGGATATTTTTTTG
>JACXUF010000055.1 GCA_014764105.1 Sulfuricurvum sp.
GCGATGTTTTGTTTGAGCCAGAATAAAATCGCGATTCCGATTACTAATATAACGATAACGACATAATAACTTTGTTCAAACTCATTGTCCGATTTTGTAGGAAGCCCTACTTCAGTCTCATCGACTGGTGGAGTGGTTGGGGCTGTTTTGGCTGTTGCCGGATGGGTCAAGCGCAGACGTAAACCGTACGAATCGGATGTTTTAGAAGCTTGTATTGATACTTCTGAAGTCACTTTGGCGATAATATCAAGATTATCCCCTTGAGGGGTGATGGTGAGCTTGCTTAAATATTTCGAATTGACATTTTTGATTTTGGGTGCGTCGATGGATGCCTCTTCGAGTTTTATTATGATGGTGTTGCCTTGGCGGTTTTGACGCAATACCCCCTCATAGGGGGTGTCAAAGGTGAACATGACATCGACTCGATCGTTTCGATCGTAGACGTTATAACTCAGAACTTTGGCGCTCCATAAAAAAGTGGGGATTAGTAGTATTGCGATGATGGTTCTCATAGTCTCTCTTTTGAAAGGTAATATAGTATGGCGCTCGAATCGAGTACTTCATTGATACGGATGGCTAAATTTTTCTCATAAACCATAACTTCCCCTTTACCGATGATGCGGCGATTTACATACGATTCAACACTCTCACCCGCCGGTTTTCCCAAATCGATGACGGACCCTTTTTCGAGCTTGAGGATCTCTCCGATGGAAAGTGTTGTTTGCCCCAAATCGGCGACAAATTCCACTTCCATATCCATGAGCCCCTCGTAATCCATCCATGAAAGCTCTTTTTCGGGATCAAACGGATGGTTGTGGTGAATCGGCGAATCGGTTGTCGGTAGTATTTTTTCCATTTTTTAGAGCCTTTGCATTGCGATCATCATTTTGCCGTTATCGATGGTAAGGAATTTTTTCTCATTCGGGTTTTCGATCGGTAAAAATTCACCCATATAAAAAGGGGTCATAATGGTCATTGACGTTTCGTAGAGTTCAGCTGCTAATACTTTAGCACTTCCGACGATCATGTTGGTAGTCTCCAGCAACATATCAATCAATGTTGGTTCGTCATAATAATCTTCTCCGAGAAATGTCTTCGTTATCGTTTGGATAAGCGGTTCATCACACCCTATAAAAACCCGATACATTTTGTTGTTTTGTGACTCAATATCGATATAAGCAAGAAATGTTCTCTTTTTAGAATCTTCATCGCTTTGTTCATAGGGAAGTTGGAGCTGATGCTTGCAAAAGCTTTCTGCAGTATGAATAATGATCGGTAACATCGTATTCTCATTTTGGGTTTTTGGGTTGTGAATTGATTATAGCGTAAAAACAATTGATATTATAACGGTTTTCTTGAAGCACATAGAAGGTATAATCGCGCGATAGAAAAAGTATAAAGAAAAATAGATGACATTAGAACTCGCTTTATTAGGTGTTGGTGTTGGTACCCTCTCTGGTTTTTTCGGAATTGGTGGAGGAACAGTGAGTGTTCCAATTTTGCTCTATTTGGGGTTTGGGATTAAAGAGGCGATCGGGATTTCGGTGATGCAGATGGTAGCTGGATCGCTTATGGCAGCTTATATCCATCAAAAAAATCAAACGTATACGATCAGTGATGTCAAATATTTCGGATATGGCGGAATAGCCGGAGCAATACTCGGAGGATATTTGGTAAAAATATTGGATGCGACAATTTTGGAATGGTTTTTTTTGGGGATTGTCGCCTTTACCTTGGGGCGTTTGGCACTCTCTGACCCAGCCCCAACACGTCCTGAGGTGATTAATCGACCTTTGTATACTACCATTGGGGGAGGAATCGGGGTGTTATCTGGTATGTTGGGTGTCGGTGGATCAATTCTGATGACTCCGATTTTGGTCAGTTTTATGGGATTTCCGCTCAAAAAAGCATCTGCTGTCGGTCTCTTTTTTGTGATGTTTACCTCTGTTTCGGCGTTTGTTACCCTCTGGTGGTTTGAGATGATCAATCTTCAGGCTGGGATGGTAATGGCATTCTCTTCATTGGTTGGGATCATGATGGGGATTTGGCTTTTAAATCGGGTTAAGGTAGCCCATTATAAGCAGATTTTAGTGGTTTTTTATGTTGTTATTTTTGCCATTACGGCATACACATTGATTGCGGGGTAACATATGGATCGAATTAAAATTAGCGGAGCGCGGGAGCATAATCTCAACAATATCTCGTTGGAGATTCCGAAAAACAAATTGGTGGTGTGTACGGGGATCAGCGGAAGCGGAAAATCGACCTTGGCGTTCGATACCCTCTATGCCGAGGGGCAGCGCCGCTACATCGAATCATTATCCTCATATGCACGTCAGTTTTTGGATCGTGTCGGTAAGCCCGATGTCGACAAAATCGACGGACTCACCCCCGCTATCGCAATCGATCAAAAAACCACCTCGAAAAATCCTCGCTCAACGGTCGGAACGATCACCGAAATCTATGACTATCTCCGCCTTTTATACGCCCGCATCGGAGTGCAACATTGCCATCTTTGTGGCAAAAAAATCTCGAAAATGTCGGCTCAGGATATTATTGATCAGGTGCTAAAGCTACCAAAAGGGGCAAAAATTGTTATTTTAGCGCCGCTTGTTCGGGAGAAAAAAGGCTCCTTTGCCGATATCTTCGAGTCACTCCGTCACAAAGGGTATGTGAGAGCGATGGTTGATGGGGTGATGGTGCGCTTGGATGAGGAGATCGATCTTGCAAAGACCAAAAAACACACCCTCAAAGTGGTGATCGACCGTCTTGTTATCAAAGAGGATAATCACGACCGTGTGGCACAGGATGTTGAAAAAGCGCTCAAAGAGTCCTACGGAGAAGTAGAAATCGAGATTCAAAACCACGAAGAGATAGGGATGAGCGAAAAACTGATCCACTACAGTGAACACAGCGCCTGTTTTGACTGTAAAGTGAGCTTTGAGCCGCTCGAGCCCCTCTCGTTTTCGTTCAACTCTCCCAAAGGGGCATGTCCGGAGTGCGACGGACTGGGTATTCGCTATGCCCTCGATCATGAAAAAATCATCGATTCGGAATTGCCTATCGAGAAGGGGGCGATCAAAATTGTCTACGGATTCAATAAAGGGTACTATTTCACCTTTCTCAAAGCGTTTTGTGCCGTCGAGGGGATCGATATCACGGTACCGTTTTATGCACTAGAAGAGTTTCAGAAAAAGGCAATTTTGCACGGAACGGTGAGCGAAGTGGAGTTCAAATGGCAAGATCACCCGATCAAACGAACGTGGCCTGGGATTGTCCGTATCGCCTACGATATCTTCAAAGACGAAAAAGATCTCGCCGATTATATGTCCGAGAAACCGTGCAACATCTGCAACTCCCATCGTTTGAAGCGGGAATCTCTAGCGGTTCGAGTTGCAGGCAAAGGGATCGCAGAGGTGATTACGATGCCACTCAAAGACTCCTATGCGTGGTTTGCCGAACCGCAGACATTTAGTGATCTGAATGATCAAAATGCGATGATCGCCGCTCCTATCCTTAATGAAATTCGCGAACGTCTCTTTTTCCTCTACGATGTGGGGTTGGGATATCTCACTCTTAGCCGCGATGCCCGTACCATTAGTGGAGGAGAAGCCCAACGTATCCGTATTGCTTCTCAGATTGGGAGCGGTTTGACGGGAGTAATGTACGTTTTGGATGAACCGAGTATCGGACTGCATGAGCGCGATACCCTCAAACTGATCCGAACCTTGCGATCATTGCAAGAAAAGGGAAATACCGTCATCGTTGTAGAGCACGACAAAGAGACGATTGAGCACGCCGATTACATCGTCGATATTGGTCCTGGTGCGGGTAAATTTGGTGGAAATGTCGTATTTGCAGGAACACTCGAAGAGATGAAACAATCTGATACGTTGACGGCCGATTACCTTTCAGGACGGAAAAAAATCGAATACTTTTACCGCCGAGAGCAAAAAGAGTGGATGGCGATCAATAATGTTACATTAAATAATATTAACAACCTGAGCGTCAAGATCCCACTCCACAATTTCGTTTGTGTGACAGGGGTGAGCGGAAGCGGAAAAAGCTCGCTGATCCTCCAAACACTCCTTCCTGTGACCCGTGAAATTCTCAATCATGCCCGAAAAATCAACCGTGTCGCCGGTGTCGAAGTGGAAGGTTTGGAGAAACTCGATAAAGTGATCTATCTTGACCAAAGCCCGATCGGACGGACACCGCGCTCAAACCCTGCGACCTATACAGGGGTGATGGATGAGATCCGAAACCTCTTTGCCAAAACCAAAGAGGCACAGATTCGCGGCTATACCGCATCACGTTTCAGCTTCAACGTCAAAGGTGGACGTTGTGAAAAATGTCAAGGGGAAGGGGAGATCAAAATCGAGATGCACTTTTTGCCCGACATCATGGTTAAATGTGATGCGTGTCATGGCAGCCGCTACAACCTCCAAACCCTCCAAGTGGAGTATAAAGGAAAAACGATCTCCGATGTATTGAACATGTCGGTAGGAGAAGCACTTGAATTCTTTGCCCCGATCCCGAGAATCAAAGCGATTTTGCAAACTCTTAGTGATGTAGGGTTGGACTATATCACGCTGGGGCAAAATGCAGTAACCCTCTCAGGAGGTGAAGCGCAGCGTATCAAACTGGCAAAAGAACTTAGCCGTCGTGATACAGGGAGCACCCTCTATATTCTCGATGAGCCAACAACTGGATTGCATTTTGATGATGTTAACCGTCTTACAAAAGTGCTCCATAGCTTTGTCGAGCTTGGGAATTCTGTTCTTGTTATCGAGCACAATCTTGATATGATTAAAAACGCCGACTGGATCATCGATATGGGACCTGAGGGTGGAAGCGGCGGCGGATTGCTTGTGGCGGAGGGATCTCCTGAATGTGTTGCTAAAGATTGGGAAAAAACTGGAAGTTTTACTGGGAAATATTTGGCAAATGAGCTAAATAAGCTATAATATCCCTAATTGCATTATAATTTGGAGGATTGCGAATGAAAAGTTCGATCATTAATGGTATCAAATCATTACCGCCATTGCCAAAAACCGTTATCGACATGCAACGTGTCTGTAATGATCCAAACTCCTCGATTAATGATTTGGTTAAAACGGTTGAACATGACCCGATGATCGTCGCTAACCTACTCAAAGCGGCAAACTCTCCACTGTACGGTTTTCGTCGTGAAATCAACAATGTCGCCCAGGCAATATCACTGTTTGGGATGAGTATGGCCCGCTCGATCGGTTTGGGAAGTTCGGTTCGAAAATTATTGAATGTTGATATGGAACCCTATGGGATCAGTTCCGATAAATTTGCCGAAATATCGTCAATGCAGGCGGCATTGGTGGGTTGAGCGTTCATATATTCAAGAGACGACGGCGACGGTTGCGGCGGCGATCTTTGAACATTGGAATTTCGACAAAGAGTTCGTCAAAATGATTGAATTTTCGGATGACCCATCCGTAGCACCAGAAGAGGTAAAAGAGTTTTCAACCGCTTTGAATATTGTTAAAACAATCGTTCCAGTCAACAACCCTTTCGGCGAACACAGTATCTCTTTGGGGATCAACAAAGCAGAAAAAGCGGGATATGATGTTGCAAAACTTCAGGCGGCGATTGATTCAATTCTCGAAAAAATTCATGCGCAATAAAGTTCAATAATGGATCAAAAAGTTGTTACAATTATCGATACGTTTGGATTTTTTTTCCGTAGTTTTTATGCGCTTCCTCCACTTACCAACCGTCAAGGTTTTCCAACTAGTCTTTTGACTGGATTTATCAATTTTATCGCCTCTCTACACAAAGACCACAGTAGCGATTATCTCATTTTTGCCCTTGATGCTCCAGGACCGAGCTTTCGTGCCAAGATTGATCCTCAGTACAAAGCCAACCGCGCTCCTGCACCCGAAGAACTTAAAAAACAGCTCCCGATTGCCATCAGCTGGATCGATAAAATGGGGTACAAATCGCTCATGAAAGTGGGTTATGAAGCCGATGATATGATTGCGTCGGTGGTACGTCATGCACGTCAACAAGGGTTCTTGGTGCGTGTGGTATCTCACGACAAAGATCTATATCAGCTCATTGATGATGATTGTGTTGTTTTGGTCGATGCAATCAGCAAAAAGGTGATGAATGAACGCCACTGTGACGAAAAATATGGTGTTCATCCCCGCCAATTTACCGACTATCAAGCATTGATCGGTGACAGTGCCGATAATGTTCCAGGAGTCAAAGGGATAGGAAAAGTTACCGCCCAAAAGCTTTTGAGTCAGTTTGGGACTCTTGATGCACTCTATGAGAGACTCGATGAGGTGACATCTCCTCGGATAAAGAGGCTGCTTGAATTGGGTCGTGAGGATGCCTTCCGTTCACGTGAACTTGTGAGTCTTTATTCTGATCTCTTTGAATCGCTCGATTTTTCTCAGTTTGCAATGCATTTTGACAATCCGTTCTTGCCGATCTATGATGATTTGGTTCATTATGAGATGAATGCGGTGTTGCGTACCCTCAAAGCCAAAGCGCTGTTTGAAGAGTCTCAAAGTAATGACGCACAAGCATCTCATTCCCAGCCTGATCGGGAGTCCTGTTCCCTTTTTGAGATGGATCCATGTCTTAAGCATGATAATGAGAGAGAAATATGCTCTTCTGTCGATGGGTGCAGCATCCTTTTGGATACCGATGAAGCGCTGATTGGTATCATTCGATCCATCCCTCGGGATGCGATGGTTGCATTCGATACCGAGACGACAGGGCTCGATCCTATCAAAGATCATTTGGTCGGATTTAGCTTCAGCTATGATGGAAAAGTAGGCTACTATGTCCCGATGATGCACAGTTATTTAGGGGTGGGGAATCAAGTATCCATCGAGGTGGCAAAGCAAGCAATCCGCGCTATATTTGAACGTCGTGTGATTGGACATAATATAAAGTTTGATCTACATTTTGTCACCCGCTTTTTGGGTGTGAAACGGTTTGCACTCCATGCCGATACTATGGTTCTTGCATGGCTCACCGATTCTGCCCGCTCGCTCTCAATGGATAACCTCGCCCAGAGTTTATTGCATCATGAGATGATCCATTTCAAGGACACAGTTAAACGTGGGGAAAACTTCGCTTCTGTCTCCATTGATGATGCCTGTAAATATGCGGGGGAGGATGCCTATATCACCTACCGTCTGTATGAGGTATTACGCGAACAGCTCCTCCTTAAGGGGGGTCAGGAAGCACTCGATGAGGCGTTTAACGTCGAGTTTCCTTTTACATTGACGTTGTTGGGAATGGAGAAAGAGGGGATTGCTGTCGATACGGCGGTGTTGGAGACCTTTAAAGAAGAGGTGACATCCGAAATCGCTACATTGACCGAGCAAATTCACGCTGCGTGCGGTACGGTGTTCAATCTCAATTCCCCTAAGCAGCTGGGGGTGATTTTGTTTGAAACGTTGAACCTTCCGCACGGCAAAAAGACCAAAACAGGGTACAGTACTGATGAGCAGGTTTTGGAAGGGCTAAGGGATGAGCATCCGATGATTCCGATGTTGTTACAGTACCGCGAATATCACAAGCTCTATTCGACCTATATCGAACCGCTCATTGCCTTGGCGCGAAGCAATCCGCACTCGCGTATCTATACTTCATTCGTTCAGACGGGGACGGCGACAGGACGGCTGAGTTCGAAAAATCCTAATCTCCAAAACATCCCTGTCAAAACGGCACTGGGGATGCGTATCCGCGAAGCGTTCGTTGCCCCTGCGGGGAAAAAGCTCATCGGGATCGACTATTCGCAAATCGAGCTTCGCCTCCTCGCCCATTTCAGCCAAGATGCGGTATTGGTCAATGCCTTTAACGAGGGTCGCGACATCCACATGCAAACGGCGATCGCGTTGTTCGGTGCAGAGGACGCACCGAATAAACGAAACATAGCCAAAACGGTCAATTTTGGGCTATTGTACGGGATGGGGCAAAAAAAGCTCTCCGATACTCTAGGGATTACGACCAAAGAGGCCAAGGAGATCATTGAGCGCTATTTTGAGACCTTTCCGAGTGTTAAGGGGTATTTTAGTAGCATTGTAGAGCAAGCCAAAAAGATGGGATATGTCGAGACCCTGTTGCACCGACGACGTTATTTTGATTTCATCTCCGCCACTCCGATGCTCAAAGCGGCGTATGAACGTGAATCGATTAATACGGTATTCCAAGGATCCGCCTCTGATCTCATCAAACTCTCAATGAATGAGATCGACACAATGATCCGCTCCGAGGGATTGCGTGCTCGAATGCTCTTGCAAATTCACGATGAGCTGATTTTTGAGGTGGATGAGGATGTGGTGGAAGTGTATGCGAGCCGTTTTGTTGAGGTGATGGAGCATATTATGAAACTCCGTATCCCGCTCAAAACCTCCTTGCATATCGGAAATCATTGGGGCGAATTGAAATAAAGTCGTTGGCAAATTATCACATCGAAATGGTGATTAAAGATGTGGGTGATCATGGATTTGAGTGGGTTTGAGTGTTGCTTTCAAAGGATCATCGAATTTTTAAAAGATTAATACCATGAGGTATATCCAAAAGGAGTTGTTATGGTTGAAAAAATTTTAGCTAATCTCAAAAAATCAAACTGCATGACTGATAACACCTTTTTGCAGGCGGTGAGCGAAGTACTCAATTCGCTGGAACCGATCATCAATAGTGATTCTCGTTATGAGCAGTTTGCTATTTTGGAGCGTCTTGTTATCCCTGATCGTGTGATTCAGTTCAAAGTCCAATGGCTCGATGACCAAAACCGTGTTCAGATCAACAACGGCTACCGCATCCAATTTAACAACTCTTTGGGACCGTATAAAGGGGGATTGCGATTTCACCCGAGTGTCACGACTGGTGTGCTCAAATTTTTGGCGTTCGAACAGATTTTCAAGAACTCTCTCACTGGTCTGCCGATTGGAGGGGCCAAAGGGGGGAGCGATTTTGATCCCAAAGGGAAAAGTGATTTTGAGATCATCCGTTTTTGCCGAGCGTTTATGCGCGAACTCTATCCCTATATTGGAGCACGAGTAGATGTCCCCGCCGGTGACATCGGGGTGGGCTCACGAGAGATCGGATATCTGTTTGGAGAGTACAAGCGGATCACTCATCAATACGACGGTGTCCTCAGTGGCAAACCCTATGCATTTGGCGGATCGTTGATGCGTCCGCAGGCGACTGGATATGGGGTTGTCTATTTTGCCCGCGAGATGCTCGCCCAAGAGCTCCAAGAGTCGTTGGAGGGAAAAGTGTGTACGGTAAGCGGTGCGGGGAATGTTGCGATTCATACCATTGAAAAACTCCAACAGCTCGGTGCTATCGTCGTGACCTGCAGCGATAGCGATGGAGCGATCTATGATCCGAATGGTATCGATCTAGATCGGGTTCGTGAGCTCAAAGAGGGTGGGAAGCGTCTTTCCCTCGCCGAATACTCGCATCAAGTCCCTGGTTCGATTTATACCCCAAAATCGGAGTATCCCAATGAAGCTCATGCAATCTGGCAAATCCCGTGTTTCGCCGCCTTTCCGTGTGCCACCCAAAACGAATTGACGTTGAATGATGCCAAAAAACTGATTGAAAACGGATGTATTGCGGTAGTGGAGGGGGCGAATATGCCTACTACGCCAGAAGCGATCGAATTGTTTCAGCGAGAGGGGGTATTGTTTTCTCCAGGGAAAGCCTCTAATGCCGGAGGGGTGGCGGTAAGCGAGTTCGAGATGAGCCAAAACGCCTCCATGGAGAAATGGGATTTTGACAAAGTGGATCGAAAGCTCGACGAGTTGATGCGCCAAATTTACAAGCGGGTTTCCCTCACCGCCAAAGAGTACGGTGTTGAACGGAATTTCGTCAACGGAGCAAATATAGCCGCATTTAAACGGGTGGCTGAGGCGATGATTTTGGAGGGGTTTTGATGGTTAATAGTGAATTAACAAATTTTTACTCAAGACCCACTACAATACCGAATATTTTTCACATAGGTATCTTATGAATAAAATTCTCTCATTTTTAGGCTCCATGAAAACCATGGTAGTTTTTATGCTCATTTTTGCGGTAGCGATCGGTTATGCAACGTTTATCGAAAACGATTACGGCTCCATGACGGCAAAAGCCGATATTTACAATGCCCGTTGGTTTGAAATTCTACTCGGATTATTAGCCATAAATTTGACCCTTAATATTATCAATTTTAAAATGGCTCGGAATGGCAAATGGCTTGTTTTCATTTTCCATGTTGCTTTTTTGATTATCCTCGTGGGTGCGGCTATTACACGCTACGTGGGATATGAGGGGATGATGCATATCCGCGAGGGGGAAAGCAGTGATGTGATTGTCAGTGCTGAGCCTTATCTCTCGTTAAAAGTGATTAAGGGTGACAAAACCTATGATTTTAAAGAGCAACTTTTCCTCTCCAAACGCTTATCAAATTCATTTGAACGGACGCTTGAAGTGGAGGGTGAGCCAATCCATGTGAAACTAGACGGTTACATGGGAGATGCTCGCTATGAAGCGGTTTTTGATCCCAAAGGCGAACCACTTTTTAATCTGATGGTAACCGGAGCTCAAGGGGCACAGCAGATCTCTTTGAAACGTGGAGAATTTGTTGAAGCCAACGATGTTGTCATCGATTTTGATTCGAACAAAACCTTTGACAAACCAGTTATCGCCATCAGTGTCGAGGCGGATAAAGCTTATTTAAGTACACCGCTTGTGTTGAGAACGCTCAGTATGGATACCCAGCGAAGTTCGACTCTCAGTGCTGGAAAGCATGAAATGACCACCAGAACATTGTTCCAAAGTGCTAAAAGCGGATTTGTATTGCGCGAATTTTTCCCGAAAGCGTCCATGAAACTGGTCTCAATGTCAGCCAAAGAGAATAAAAGTCCGATGATGGAGCAAGGGGGGCAAGATGCGTTGAATCTCACTTTCGCAATGGGTGATAAAAAAGCGAGCGCTATTGTATTGGGTTCTGTGGGTGAAGTTGGAGAAGCACAAAAGATCGTTTTGGGGGAACTACGTGTCGAAGTGTCGTACGGTTCGATCGAGCGAAAACTTCCGTTTGCAATCGGATTGCGCGATTTCGAACTTAAACGTTATCCAGGTTCTATGTCGCCTGCATCGTACGCAAGTGAAGTGAGTGTGATTGATCGGGCTCATCAGCAAAAATTTGATTTTAGGATCTATATGAACCATGTTCTTGATTATCAAGGGTATCGATTCTTTCAATCCTCATTTGATCAGGATGAACTGGGAACCGTCCTATCGGTGAATCATGATCCGGGGACGTTAATAACCTATATTGGGTATCTCCTTTTGGCAATTGGTATGTTTGGTGTGTTGATTGTTAAAACTGGTCGTTTTGCTGCACTGAATGAAAAACTCAAATCACTCAATGCTCAAAAAACTGCGGCATTATTGTTGGGGATGATGCTCCTTGTTATGCAGGGAGATTTGAGGGCTTCAGATGCCGAAAATCCGGTGATTAAAACGGCTAAGAGATTCGATGGAGCCCACGCCGATAAATTCGGTCATTTGATTGTCCAAGATTCCAGCGGACGGATGAAACCGATGGATACCCTCACACATGAGATATTGGCGAAATTGAACCGTAATGATACGTTTATGGGGCTTTCATCCAATCAAGTGGTTTTGGGAATGATGTTGCGACCAGATGCTTGGCGAGAAATTGCAATCATCAGAACGGGAGACAAAGAGATCAATAAACTGATTGGACTAAGCGAAGGTGCTAAAACAGCTGCTTTTTCACAGTTTTTTGAGGTGCCGGATGCAATTACTGGATATAAGCTAGCTCAGTTGGTTGATGAGGCCAATCGCAAAGCTCCTAGTAAACGGAATAAATTTGATAAAGCTTTGCTCCAAGTCGATGAACGGGTTAATATTGCCTATATGGTTTATACTGGTTCATTGGTTCGAATATGGCCAAAACCGAACGATAAAAATCACAAATGGGATGCAACGATTGAAGCGTTGCAGACGATGGAGCCTAAAGAGGCTGAAATAGTCCGTTTATTGGCGATTAATTATTTTGCTTCTGTCGATGAGGCTATGAAAAGTGGTGACTGGAGCAAAGCAGATGAAGCATTGGGGCGCATCGAGAAATACCAACGTTTTCTGGGGGCTGATGTCTATCCGAATGAGACAAAAACCAAGGTTGAAATCCTCTATAACAAAGCGAATATTTTCGAGCATTTGTGGCCGCTCTATTTTGTGGTTGGGTTTGTCCTACTGATCCTATCGTTTGTTAAAATCATCAAGCCGACGTTTCGAGCAGAGTGGATTGGTAACGTATCGTTTGGTCTATTGGTATTGTTTTTTCTTGCTCATACCGCCGGATTGGGGATGCGTTGGTATATCTCTGGACACGCACCGTGGTCGAATGGCTATGAGTCGATGATCTATATCGGATGGGCAAGCGTACTGGCAGGATTTATCTTCTCGCGCCGATCGGTGATGACGATGGCGGCAACGTCGATTATGACTGGACTCATCCTTTTTGTCGCCCATCTTAGCTGGATGGATCCGCAGGTGACGAATCTCGTTCCAGTACTCCAGTCCTACTGGCTTAGTATTCACGTATCGATGATTACGGCGAGCTATGGTTTTCTCGGTCTAGGTGCATTGCTTGGCATGATTACATTGGTGTTGTTTATTCTCAAAAACAGTGAAAACTCTGCTCGATTGAATCTCTCTATCAAAGAGCTGAATGCGATCAACGAAATGAGCCTCATAATTGGATTGGTTCTCATCACAATCGGGAACTTCCTCGGTGGAGTTTGGGCAAACGAGAGCTGGGGGCGCTATTGGGGCTGGGATCCGAAAGAGACGTGGGCATTGGTCACAATCCTCGTCTATGCGGTTGTGATCCACTTGCGCTTTATCAAAGGGGTGTATAGCGACTATATTTTCAGTGTCATATCACTATTGGCATTCACGTCGGTATTGATGACCTATTTTGGTGTCAACTACTATCTCGCAGGGCTCCATTCGTATGCCAAGGGTGACCCTGTTCCGGTTCCCGATTTTGTGCCGTGGACATATGGTGTGATCGCGATCGTGATCGCAATGGCGTATCCGAAACGAAGTACCAAGTAAGATATAATTAAAGAAACGTTAATGGTTGGATTGGAAAATCATACTAATGAATCGATCAAATCGGATATGATCCTCAAAGCAGTATTAAACATCATGAATGGCTCAATGATAGACAACTCCAATTGATCAAAGTGATAGACAATTTTGTTAAA
>JACXUF010000056.1 GCA_014764105.1 Sulfuricurvum sp.
TAAAGTAATGGTTACAATCCTGACAACGATACCGTTGCACCTTTCCCTCTGCCATCGACTTCATGCCTGCTTTTGCGATATGCGTGATCCACACTTTTTACATTCCATTTTCAGTATAAGCAATTGGTGTGCATAATGGGTCAGTGCCCGATTTTTGAGCGTACGAAATGGTTTATAGTCACTACACCCCCACTATTCCTTCTCCTTTTGAATATCAGGTAAGCAATTTAATGCTCTAATAAATACACAGAGCTAAAACCCAAACATCAAATGACCAGCAATTTTGGTGGCACCTTTGACAGTGATGTGTTTGCATCCGAAAGAGTCTTTGAGATAGGAGTTAACCGGCTCAGATAGCTTGAATACCTTGTTTGGCATAAAATTCATTTCTCTTTTGTTTTTCAACAATTATTTTCTATTTTCCATATCTTCAGACAACAAAGATCAAAAATTCAAAAAGATATATGCCAAATTCTTAGGTGCATACCATTTTATAATCGGCAAATACGGTAAATACACCATTTAATGGGTATTTAAACCCTACTTCACAAATCATCCGATTAGATTTCCTATTTTTAACCATCTTTTCACAATAAAATGGACCGATATCTCGTTCGTTATAGGTATGCCAAAGATGAAACTGATTGGCTACATTTTTACACGACTTAATCTTCAATCCAGCAGCACGGAATCGCCAATCCAAATCGGTATCATCACTAAGCGATGTTTCACCGTATCCTTCATCAAACCCGTTTATAGCCACCATATCTTCTCAAAAACACGAAAAATTACATCCTAAAATGCTTGTATTCCGTTTACAGAGTTTGGACAACAGTGGATAGAGCCACCCAGTAGGAGACAAGTAAAAACCGTACTCGTATTTGGAATTTTTTTCAAATGCTAAGCCGATATATTTCCAAAGATTCTTCTCAATATCTACGATATCCACCAAACCGGATTTTATTTTTTGAGTCAATAACTCTGACAGATTTACCCGTCGACCAGACAGAACGGTTTTTCTCTCTGCCAAAGCGACGTGCGCTTCAACAAATGTCGTATAAGGGACACAATCGCCGTCGATAAAGATCAAATACTCACCAGAACTAGCAATAATTCCGTTGTTTTGAGAACGGGCTTTGCGAACACCAATATCTTCTTGGGTTGTATGTTTCACATCCAAACCGGAGATATTTGCAACATACTCTCGCATTTGATGGTTTTCACCATCTTCAGAAATAATCACTTCGAAATTTTTATACGTTTGACGTTTCAAGGCAGTAATAATCAATGAAAGCGACGAAACATCTTTATAAACTGCAATAATCACACTAACTTTCATAGATTCTCCAAAACTCTTTGTAACTCTGCGAACTGCTTTTCACTTTCAAAAACTTCCAACGCTTTTGCTCGTCCAGCCTCTGCAAACATCTCTTTGAAAACATTATCCCGACAAAGCATCGTTAATTTCTCTGCTAGATCACTACTATCAAAGGTTTTAAAGAGCAATCCATTGATTCCATCATCGATGATCTCCAACGGCCCTCCGCTATCACTAGCGACAACACACACACCGCACATCATCGCCTCGATAAGCACCAATCCGAACGTCTCTTTTTTAGTCGCCAATACCATGACATCACACAACTGCATCAATGTTTGAGCTTCGCGGGTAAATCCGGTAAATACCGCAACGTCGGCATAATCATTTCGGAGCTTTTTAAAATACGCTTCATCCATCGCATGACCGACAATCAACCCTTTGACATCAATACCATTTTGATGCATCGATTTGACCGCTTCGAGGACGATGTGCTGCCCCTTTGGCTCTTCTATCCGTCCGACGATCCCTACCGTAAAAGAATCATTGAGCCCAAGCTGGCGGCGGCGGTCGCTCCTCTCTTCTTTGGAGATCAACGTCGGTTGCTCGGCACCGATATAAAGCACCTCAGTTACTGGACGGATATCAGAGGGGATAAATTTCTCGATCTGCATTTTCACCTGATGGGTTACAGCGAGGATACTATCAAGATTTTTATAGAGGAATCGATGGTAAAAATCGTCTTTGAAACGAGTCATTGTCATATGGCGCGACTGAACCACTTTGGGACGGCGCTTAGAG
The DNA here is from genome assembly GCA_014764105.1 of Sulfuricurvum sp. Lineage (GTDB taxonomy): Bacteria > Campylobacterota > Campylobacteria > Campylobacterales > Sulfurimonadaceae > Sulfuricurvum. The sequence goes on from JACXUF010000056.1 coordinate 2,120, forward strand.
AGAAGTTTCCCCATAATAGCCAAAGGTAAATCTTTCGTCCAATGCAGATGGAGCACATCGATTGCTTCATCATCGATAATACGAGCCAATGTACGCGCATTAATCCATAAGAAGAGAAGATTGCGACGTTTTAGGGTTGCGTAACGATGGGATGTACCCTCATAATAGCTCTTTAGCTTCCCTTTTTCATTGATGACACTGATGCACTGTTCTCCCAAATAACTGGATGCACGCATCATATACAACTCCAATCCCCCAAGATCGGGAGAGAGACACAGTGCACAAATCTTTTTAGCCACGACTCCCCTTTTGTTCCCGATTCATCTCATAGAGTTTGATGTATTTGTAAAAATTGGTCGCCATATGGGAAAACGCAATGATAAGTCCCGCGTATCCGTCCAAAAATCCCAGTTTGAGGAAATAGGTACGGAAAAAAGAGTAAAAGCCATTAAAAAACGCCTTTGCCGGAGTCGGAAATTTTTTACCGGCATGATCCTCGGCAAAGAGGGTTGAATAGCGATCGACTTTGACGATAAAATCAGAGATACTCATGTAGCTGTAGTGTTTCATATTTCCTTCAATATTCTCTTTTTTCATCCCCTCGTCGATGATATTTTCATGTACAAAATTATCATTAAACCGTGTAACGCTCTTGTTGTAGATACGGCGTATTTTCTGGTTATTCCAACCGCAATAGCGGATTTGGATCTCTTTGTAATAGGCGATAAAATTGACGATATAGATCGTCCCAGGATCGAGTACTTTGGTCTTGAGGGCATGAAGCAATCCCTCATCCACCACCTCATCACTGTCGATAATCAACACCCAATCGTGTACCGCATACGATGCTGCTCGATTTTTGGTAGTTCCGAATCCATCAAACTCCCCTTCGATCAAATGGACGTTTGGAAAGGTGCGGGCAATCTCCTGCGTCCCATCGGTTGAACCGTTATCATATACAACAACATTGTCAAACTCAGACAAACTTTCCAACGATCGAGCAATGGTTTTGGCTCCGTTTTTAACAATCATCACCGCCGATACGTTCATCATTACCCTTTTATCATCTTCACCACTGTTTTACCCCAAAACCCCAATTGTTTGAGGGGCTTAAAGAGTTCATCTGGTGATTTGAGGGCATCCCCATTGATCCGATAAATAAGCCCCCCTATCCCATCCCATGATGGGTTAATGGCATTACCAATCCGAAAGACATAGGAGTAATGCTCACGCGCCAAACGTACCACTTCATCGTTGTATTTTCCATACGGCAACACAAAAGAGTCAACCCCAAATCCCAAATTCTCCTCCAATGCTATTTTGGAGCCCAAAATCTCACACTCCAAATCCACCCAATCTTCACTCAAATTCAGATGATTCATTGAATGAGAAGCAATCATCACGTGACCACTTTTTACCATCTCTCGCAGTTCGTCATAAGTACAAAATGGAGCATATATTTTATAGTTATCACCATTATAAATTTCATGATGCTTCAGCGACAATCTCTGTTTGGCAGGGAGAGCTGTATTGCTTATAATAAAGGCGGATGGAACGGCAAGAAGCGCTTTGAGGTTGTATTTTTTGAGAAGCGGAAACACATAATGGTAAAAATCGTAATACGCATCATCAAACGTAAGACAAATACCGCTAGAAGCAGATGTATCGCCTGGGAAAAGAGTGGTGAAACGCTCCGATATAAGCTTTAAATGCTCTTCCATCATCTGATCGGAATTTGAGAGGGGAAGGTCATCACTGTTGATATGATGATACATGACGACAGTGAGCATATAGATCCCCTTGAAGTGTTTCAGGAATAATAAAGTATCATACCATATCCTCACTTACTCAAAGGTAATTATGCAATTCAAATGTGATTTTCAGCTCCAATATACCCACTTAAAAAACTCATTGGAGCATATTCGATCCATTTTTGCAAGCGACGATCACACTATCCATAAAGCCCGAAATGAGCTCAAGATCATAGAGCTAGAAGGGATCAAAACGGTCGTAAAATACTTCAAAATCCCCCACCTCCTCAACCGAATCGTTTATACCTATTGGCGCAAAAGCAAAGCGTATAAATCGTATCATAACGCCCTTAAACTCCGCTATCTTGGGATCTCGACCCCAGAACCAATCGCATTGATCGAATTTTTCTCTACCGGATTATTGGCTGATAGCTATTTCATCAGCGAATTTTTCGACTACGATTTTACAATCCGCACTCCGCTTCTCGAACCTCTCGCAGATCGCGAAGCCATCTTTACCGCATTCGCCGCCTATACTTACGATTTGCACCAAAAAGGGGTATGGCATTTGGATTACTCCCCTGGAAACATTTTAATCAAACGGAGTGAGCAGGGGTATCAATTCTCCATCGTCGATATCAATCGGATGGCATTCCGAGAGATCTGCCCACTAGATGGATGTAAAAATTTCAATAAACTTTGGGCATCCGATGAAGAGCTAGAAATTATGGGGCGCGAATACGCACGCCTCAGCGGACTCGATGAAATCACCGTGATTACCAAGATGCAACGTCATAATAATGCGAATAAACGGATTAAAAACTTTAAAAAGCGACTCAAACGATGGTTGAAAGGCGATTTTTCAACTCCTGCTTGACACTCTCAAACATGACCGCCCTCCCAGATCGATCAAGGGGGATCATAAAATGACTCTGTTTTGCTCCGATGCTTTTCCAGCGAGCACTTGAAGCGAACAACGTATCGGCAAAAAAAGTAAAGGTCTCACACCCTACCGCACCTGCAAGGTGATAGGTTCCAGTAGACGTACTTATAAACAATTTAAAATTACTTATAAGTAGAGCAAAATCAACAACGCTTCCACGTGAACGGTACAACACAACCTTACTCTCCCCCAACAGCTTTTTTGCCTCTTCGTAGAGTTTTTCTTCATCAGGGCCAAACGTCATCACGACATCGATGTGAGGGTTCTCCTCTGCCAATTTCACCAATTCTATGTATTCAGCCAACGTCCAATTGGCATCCGATGAACCCCCAAAACCGGGGTGAAAAGCGATCAGCGGTTTGGTAACGCCGTATTCGGCGCAAAAAGAGCGATATGCCCTCTCAGCTCCCTCAAACACTAAAAGAGGCCTAGGGAATTCTAAAACAATATCAGCAAAGAGTGCTTTGGTGAGTTCGAGATTGTATTCAAACTCCGCCATTTTGACCTCACTGCGACGCTGAGTAATACGGCGGTTATAAAATATCTGAGCGATTTTTGTCGCTGGGGCAATACGGATAGGGATACGGGCAATGAATTGGGCAAGTGCGACACGGGTATTGGAAAACAAGGTAATCGAAGCATCGATATCGGCTTGTTTGATTTTAAACGCCAGTTCGAGAATATCTCCCCCTGTATCGACAATCACCTCATCGATAAAATCACACGCTTCGGCGAGTTGACGGTTTAGAGGAGCAACGAGAGCTATAATCCGATTTTGCGGATTATAGTGTTTTAGGACATACAACGTAGGCAACGCCGTGATAAAATCACCCAGTTTGTCGTTGCGTACTACCAATATATTCATGTATTACCCTCGTTTTAATGCGGCTATTTTACCCAATATCGCTATAATCTCAATTATTTTCTCCCATATCGTAAATGATACGGGTAGCTTTAGGGGATTGCAAGGGACATTTATCCCTGCCGTCTTTCGGGATTTGCCCAAAGGCGTGTAATATGAATCAATGAAACAACCTTTTGCTTGGGATCACCATTCCGATCAGCCTGCCATTATCCGTGACAAAATACTAAAACGAAAAATGCGCCGATCTGCTCTACCCTCACTCATTAAAACATTTTTGATCGCACTTTTTACCATTCCGTTGGCGATTTTGAATATCCCGTATCTGCGCCATCGTCGAATCGACGGCGATCGGTTTTTCGGGTTAGGGGTCAATCTGGATAAAGAGCCGAACGCAACGCCCTATCTCATAGAGGAGCTTGGGGTTCAAAAACTCCTCATACGAATCCCCTTATGGGAGATGGAACGATTAGATGAATACGTCGCATTTATCCGCAGTTTTCAGAATAAAGAGATCACGATAGCGATTCTCCAAGATCGCGAACATATCACGTCACTCGCTATGACACGAGACCATTTGATCCAAATTTTTGAGTCGTTGCAAGGTGTATGTGAAACCTACATTATTGGAAGCACCATAAACCGAGCCAAATGGGGATTTTTCAGCGTCAATGAGTATCTCGATTTTTATGCAGTGGCGTATGAACTCAAACAAACACGCTTCCCCAATCTCAAACTCATCGGATCGAACGTCATCGATTTCGAATACCACTTTAGCGCACATACTCTCTTTAATTTGAAAAAAATCAAATTTGACACTATCGGCACCCTCCTCTACGTCGATCGTAGGGGTGCCCCCGAAAACACCCAAATGGGGTTTAACCTGATCGAAAAAATCCGTCTGTTGGCATCGTTGGCACAACTCTCACCAAAGAGCAACGGAGAGATTATCATCACCGAAACCAACTGGCCGATCAAGAATACCGCCCCCTATGCCCCCACCAGCGAATTCGAGTGCGTTAGCGAAGAGGATTACGCATCCTATATGGTGCGATATCATCTAATGGCGTTTGCCTCTCAACAGGTATCGAGCCTCTATTGGCACCAGCTTATCGCCCCCGGATACGGATTGATCGACAATCGCGAAGGGATCATTCGAAAACGGAACGCTTTTTTTGCCTACAAAACAATGGTAGAACAAATGGGGGAAGCCTCTATGGTGGGATACAACATCAAACGGGGGCGGCACACGATGCTATGCAAAACACCTCGCGGACTTTTGCACATCGAATGGTGCGAAGAAGGATCGCTTGAGATTCCTCTCACCGAAACAATAAAAATCATAAGCCGCGACGGCGAGATTACCCACTCCAACATCTTGATACTAAGCCCATCACCAATCTACTATACTACTGTTCTGGAGGATGAATGAAACTGCTCATCATCTTGCCCAACTGGCTCGGCGATGCCGTGATGGCGACCCCAGCCATCGAAGCGTTATGCCACATCTATCCCGACGCTGAGTTGACATTTGTGGGATCATTTGTGAGTATTGAGGCGCTCAAATACCATCCTCAATGCAAACGCTATTATGTCGATGAGACGAAAAAGGGGGGGAATCGATTCCTCAACACCTACCGTTTTGCCCAAGAGCTCGGAGCTCACGATCTAGCGATCACTTTTCGCAACCAGCTCCACTCCTCACTTCTACTCTACTGGAGCGGTACGCCATTTTGTGCGGGACGTCGTAGCTGGCATTCGGCACTATTGCTCCAATACGCCATCAAACCATCTCATCCAGCACATCTTGTTGAGCAATACAGTGATATCGCTCAAAGCCTAAGCGATCAGACCCTTGAACTTGGCAAACTACGTCTTCATATTCCGCCGCATCGCTATGTGCGCCCGACACTGGGGATCAATCCAGGGGCTACGTATGGAAGCGCAAAACGGTGGTATCCCGAAAAATTTGCCGAGGTCGCCCGCACCTATGCGGATCGCTATGAAATTATAATTTTCGGGGGTCCAAATGAAGTGGAGATGGCAAATGAGATCGAATCGACGCTGATAGGAATCAGTCTCACCAATCTCGCCGGAAAAACATCGATCGCCGAATTGTGCAGTTTTATCGGGGGATTGGATCTGTTTATCACCAACGACAGTGGTCCTATGCACGTAGCAGCAGCGTATCAAGTCCCTACGGTTGCCATTTTCGGACCAACCCGCCATATGGAAACATCCCAATGGAAAAATGAAAAAAGTATCATCGTGCGGCACAATATGGAGTGCGCCCCATGCATGAAACGAGAGTGCCCGCTAGGGCACCATGAGTGCATGAAAAGCATTGCGGCTGAAGAAGTGATAGAAGCTATCCAAAAAATTATATAACTGATGTTGCGCACTT
>JACXUF010000201.1 GCA_014764105.1 Sulfuricurvum sp.
GGGCACTCTAATCTCAAAGTGAAAATGAAAGAGCTTCATGCCGATTTGGCGTGTGAAGTGAGCGGACATGTGTTCTTCGCCGATCGCTATTTTGGTTACGATGATGCGATTTATGCAACCCTCCGGATGCTCGAATTGCTGCATGATGGGGTAGATTTGGATGCCGAGATTGAAAAACTTCCGAACGTTTTCTCCACTGAAGAGATCAAAGTCAAAACAACTGAGCAAGAAAAGTTCCCTCTGATCGCGAAACTCAAAGAGCTCCTTCAAAATCCACCGAGTGGTTTTCCCGCTATCCGTGAGATTATCGATGTAGACGGGGTACGGGTGATTTTTGATCAGGGGTGGGGATTGGTACGTGCGAGCAACACCACTCCAGTGCTGGTGACTCGGTTTGAATCAACCGATGAAGCTTTGGCAAAATGGTATGAAGAGTCGCTCAATGCTCTCATTGCTCAAGCGCAACAACACCTCAAGGCTCAATCATGAAAACGGTGACATTGACGATGCCACTGGATATGCATGTCCATTTACGTGACGGTGAAATGTTGGAGACGGTCGCCCCGCTCACTTCGTATAGTTTTAGCGGCGCCTTGGTGATGCCAAACCTCGTCCCCCCCGTTACGACACTACAGATGGTTAAAGGGTATAAAAAACGGATTCAAGCGGCGATGGAGAGTGATGATTTCGAACCCTATATGACCCTTTTTTACCAAAATTATTCCCGCTCTTTTTTAGAAGAGGTAAAAGAGCAAATTGTTGCGATTAAACTCTATCCCAGTGGCGTCACAACCAACTCAGAAGGGGGTGTGGCAAGTTTTGATATTGAAGCGATGCAAGAGACGCTCGAAGCGATGTCAGATTTGGGGATTGTCCTCTCGGTTCATGGGGAAACGATGGGATTTGTGATGGATCGGGAAGCGGAGTTTATGTCCGTTTATGAAAAACTGGCATGCAATTTTCCAAAACTCAAAATCGTTATGGAGCATATCACAACCCGTGAAGCGGTAGAGATGCTTGATAAATACGACAACCTCTATGCTACCATCACGGTGCACCATTTGATGATTACCCTCGATGATGTGGCGGGGGGGGTGCTTAGACCGCATCTGTTTTGCAAACCGATCGCCAAACGTCCCCATGACCGTGAGGCACTCCTCAAAGTGGCGCTTGCCGCCCATCCCAAAGTGATGTTCGGCTCCGATAGCGCACCCCACCCAAAACACACCAAAGAGTCGTGCGGCTGTGGAGCAGGGGTATTTACTGCTCCGATCGCATTGCAGTTGTTGTGTGAGATTTTTGAGGCAAACAATTCTCTGGACAATTTGCAAGCGTTTGTCAGTGACAATGCTCAGCGGATCTACGGT
>JACXUF010000057.1 GCA_014764105.1 Sulfuricurvum sp.
GAAAAGGATCGCCATTTTTCGAATTAATACTTTATACGGGTAAGGTATAACCCGTTGTGGGGTGCAATATCTGTCGAGTGCCGTTTGATACAATTGATCTGTTCGATTAATTGTTCTTTGGTCGCTTTTCCTGCGGAGATACGGAGCAAAAAACCGACCATGAGACGGATTTGAGAGCGTAAAAACCCGTTTCCCTCAAAGACAAGGATAAAGTACCCTTTATACGAGTAGGCGTATGCTCGATAAATGATCCGGACAAAATGGTCCGTATCGCACCCGCTTTTTTTGAAGAGTTCAAAATTATGGGTTCCGATAAAGCACTTGATCGCATCGACGATGATTTCACGATTGATTTTCGACAGAAAGGTGACAAAATTATCCTCAAAAGGGTTCGTCTCATCTTCTTTGATGATATAGCGGTAGACACGCCGCTTGGCACTGTATCTCGCGTGGAAATTATCATCTACCCATTCGATACGCTGGATCCGTATGGCGGAGGGGAGTTGGATGTTGAGTATCTCTTTAAGTCGCTGCAAATCATCCCAAAACTCGGGGAGATCGACATGGATCACTTGATGTGTGGCATGAACACCGCGATCGGTTCGACCAGAGGCTTTTGGTGTGGAGGTGATTTTGAGTCGATGAAATACAGTGATCAGATGTCCCATGACAGTGTTGTTGGTATTAAGCTGTTGTTGAGAACCCATAAATACCGAGCCGTTATAACTCAGGGTGATTTTGACTCGGCTCAAAATCGGCTCCCAACCAGACGTCTGTAAAAACCATAGGTGATGATGATCCATAGGGTAGCAACAACCCAGATAGTGTGAAAACCGAGCCATTTTTGCATAATAATTGTCGCAGAGTAAAAACCGACGATGGAGAGGAAGAGCCACAGATAAATCCACCGTTTTTGATGGCGGGCATGGACGATGCCCAAGGCGATGATCAAAAAGATCGAAATGGGGGGAAAGAGGCTCAAGAGGGTATTGGTGATTAGAAGTTTATCTTTTTTATCACGGCGTTCTGAATTGGTCCAATAATCAAAAGTATTGCGATAGACAGTCGGATCGGTATTGAGCATATCGTTGATATTAGCGGTTTTAAAAACCATCGATTTTAGTATATCGTTATCATGACTGTAGCCCTCACCTTGTTCGAGGTGGAGCTGTAGAGCACCGTTTTTATTGATAAGTTTCGCTTTTTTGGCGGTGATAAGGATCTCCCCTTTCATCTCTTTATTGAATAACACCACATCACTGAATGTATGCGTTGTCTCATCACTACTATTGATAAAGAGCATCCAATCGCCGAAATTATGGCCGAATTCGGAAGCGGTGAGGTTGAATTTCGCCTCTGCCTTTTTGTGATCCAAAAAGTTTCCAGAGATGATTTTGATGTAAGGGGTGACCACCAAAAAGTTTACGAACAGCAATACAGAGAGTAAAAATGCAGGAATCGCCAAGACTTTTGCGATGAAAGCAGGGGAGATCCCCAAAGAGAAAACAACCACCATTTCATTATCGTTGGAGAGGCGATAGAGGGTGAGGGCACCCCCGACGACGAACGCGGTGGGGAGGGTGTAAAACAAAAGTTCCGGCAACACAAAGAGATAGAGCTTCCCCATCTCTAGCAGGTTCAACTGTATCACCGCCGTATAGGTAGCAAGTTTGATCATAAAGATAACCGATGCGATCGCAAAAAGAGGTAAAAAAATTGAGAAAAATAGGATCGATAGGTTGGACAAAAGATATCGGCGTAATTTATCCATATAGCCCCGCCAAATACGCACTTACATAGGTGTCGAACATTAACACGATCCAGCACCCCATTGCCAAAAACGGGATAAAAGGGAGTTGTTTAGACTCTTCACTCTCCCCTTGGGTCAAAAGCAGTGCCGGTAATGCCAACACAGCACCGATAAAAATCGATACTAATCCCAGCTGGACCCCTAAAAGTGCCCCCATGGTAGCTGCGATCATGATATCAGCTTCTCCCATCGCCTCTTTTTTAATAGCGTAGGAGAGGTAAAAACGAAGAAGAGTGAATCCACCAGCGAATAAGAGGGCATTGGTTATATTGTAGCCGAGTTGGCCGAACGAAGAGACGCTGAAAATCGCTACAGTGAGGGCAGAGAGATTAATGCTATCAGGAACCATTTTGTAGCGAAAATCGATAACCGACAGTGCGAGTAGAAGATCAAAGGTTAAAGCAACACCGAAGGATTGGAGGTTAAGTCCAAGTTTCATTGCGCTCAAGAGGAAAATAAGAGCGCTAAGTGCTTCGATCAGAGGGTATTGAGGTGAAATTTTAGCCCCGCAAAAAGAGCATTTACCTCTTAGAAAAAGCCATGAGAGGATCGGGATATTGTGCCATGCCCGAAGCGGAGCGTTACAACTCATGCAATGCGATGCAGGAAAAGAGAGGCTCTTGCCATACGGTGTACGGATAACAACGACATTCAAAAAAGATCCGATTGCCGCTCCCAAAATAAATACGAAAAGCAGCTCCATTAGTTTAATCCTCCGAAGCGTCTTTCGACTGTTTTGAATTTTTTGATAATACTTTCAAGTTCAACGGAGGTGAATTCTGGCCAGAGTGTGTTGGTGAAAAAAAGCTCCGCATAGGCAGCTTGCCATAATAAAAAGTTGGAGAGGCGATGATCTCCCCCTGTGCGGATCAGCAAATCAATATCATGTTTGCAGTCAAGCGCATTGCTCAGTTGTTCGACGGTTATTGGTGTACTTGGAAAGAGATTATTAACTGCTCGAACAATCTCATCCCTCCCCCCGTAATTAAGCGCTAAACTCTGAACAAGTCCGTTGCATCCTTGCGTTACGCTTTGGAGATCGTCGATCACTTTGCGCAATGATTTTGAAAAGATAGAGAGATCGCCGATCGGTTCAAATCGGACATTCTCTTCCAGATAGTTTTTCTGCTCGTTTTTGAGGTATTTTTCGAGGAGTTTCATCAAAAATTCGACTTCGAGTTTCGGACGTTTCCAGTTTTCGGTACTGAATGCATAAAGGGTAAGACGTTCGATTTCAGGGTGGATAGAACAAAAGCTAGTGATAGTTCGAACCACTTCGGCCCCTCTTTCATGACCCGCCGTACGGTTCATATTTCTCTCTTTGGCCCATCGACCGTTTCCATCCATGATAATCGCGATGTGGTTTGGACGGTTGCTCATACTTTGGCAGCTTCGTCTAAAAGAGATAACGAGAGGGTCAGCTTGTCACTTTTGGGGAGTGCTATCTCCCCATCATGGGTGATAAAATCGATTTGGTTGGTATCGCTGCCAAACGGGTTGGTTTCATCAATGATGTTAAGGCATACGGCATCTGCCCCTTTGTTTATCAAAAGATTACGGGCGTTTTGGGTAGCAACATAGGGGTCTGTTTCGGCTTTAAAAGCGATGGTTTTGATCCCCTCTTTATGGCACGATTGGAGCAAATCAACATTTTGTTTCATTGCTATATTCCACACCTCTCCGAGCATCTCTTTTTTGAGTTTTCCCTGTTGCGGATAGGTTGGGATGTAGTCGCTCACCGCTGCCGCCATAAAGAGATAGGGTACTTTTTGGATCAGGGCTATCGGGGCATCGTGAATGAGCGATGGTTTAGAGAGTTTCCCTTTTTTAGCGATGCGGATTGAATCGGTGAGATATTCCCCCATCTCTTTGGAACTTTCAACGTCGATGGTATGGATCGATGTCGGAAGATTGGGTTCAAATCGGGTTGCAATCAGGTTCACATCGGCTCCGCGTACAAAGAGAGCGGTGGCGAGTGCCGAGGCCATTTTGCCGCTGGAGCGGTTGGAGATGATCCGGACATCGTCAAGTTTTTCGATCGTCCCCCCTCCCGTGACGATTACGCGGCGATCTGACCAAAAATCATTTTTAAGCAGTGTGCGTGCCGAATACCAAAAAATCTCCAACGGCTCCGCCATTGCACCATCACCCACAACTTGACACGCCAGCTCTTTGGTTTGGGTAGCGATGATCTCATAGTTGGCGATGGCGAGCATTTTTTGGGAGGCTTGGATCATCGGGTTTTGGATCATATTGGTATTAGCCGAGGGGGCGAGAAGTTTGATCCCCGGATAGGCAAGTGCACATTGGGTGAGAATCGTATCGGCGATGCCGTTGGAGAGTTTGGCGATGGTGTTGGCGGTAACGGGGGCGATAACAAGCAAATCGGCCCACTGCGAAATCTTGATATGGTTGAAATCATCCGCCCACGATTCGTTGGTATCATCGAGGACACGGTTACGGCTGAGGGCTTCAAAGCTCAGCGGTGCTACGAACTTTTTGGCGGCGTTGGTCATAACGACGCGCACCTCCGCACCCGCTTTGATGTAGAGGCGGAGGAGTTCGAGCGATTTGTATGCTGCAATCGATCCGGTGACACCAAGGAGGATCTTTTTCCCTCTCAAAAGATTTTCTGGGATATGCATTATTTTCCTTTGCCGAAAAATTTGGTAAAAAATCCCGCTACTTTGCGGATGGGGGTACGACTGAGGATGAGGATGTCGCTTTCGTATTTCCCGGCTGTTACAGTGGTTCCGGCGGCTATCATGACATGATCGGCAATCTCCACGGGGGCGACGAGCTGGGTATCGCTTCCGACAAAGACGTTTTTGCCGATAATGGTTTGGTATTTTTTAACACCGTCGTAGTTACAGGTGATGGTTCCCGCACCAATGTTGGTTCCAGAGTCAATGGTTGCATCGCCAAGATAGCTCAAATGTCCCGCTTTGACCCCCGTTAGGGTTGATTTTTTCACCTCGACGAAGTTCCCAATATGGGTATCTTCAAGAACACTCAGAGGACGAAGATGCGCTAAAGGTCCGACGTCGGAATTTTTAACCACGCTATTTTCAATCACACTGTGAGCTTTAATATGGGAGTTAGAGATAAGGGTGTTTCCGCAAAGGCGTACACCGTTTTCGATGATGCACTCCCCCTCAAATTTTACCCCCTCCTCGATATAGATTGTCTCAGGGAGTTGCAGTATCACCCCTGCATCCATCCATGTTCGACGGAGTCGATCCATCATGATCATCTCCGCTTGGGCAAGATCGTTTTTGGAATTGACCCCTTTGAACTCCACCTCTTCAACATAAAGCGGTGCGATGGATAAGCGATCGTTACGTGCCATCTCAATGATGTCGGTAAGGTAGTATTCCCCTTGGGCATTGGCATTGGATAGTCGCGGGATATAGGTTTGAAGTACGTGGTGTTTGAACGCATAAACTCCGGCGTTGACTGTGTTGATCGCTTTTTCAGTGTCTGTTGCGTCTTTCTCTTCGACGATACGGAGCACTTGGTCGTTTTCGATGATGACTCTGCCATAGCCTGAGGGGTTATTTAGGGGGATAACCGACATGACGATGTCGGAAGGGTTGGCAATGAATTGTTTGATGGAGGAGGGTGTGATGAGAGGCATGTCGCCGTTGAGTACCAAAACATCCTCATAGCGTGGATGTACCCCCATCATTGCTCCCCCTGTTCCGGGGAAATTTTCGGCATCTTGAGTGACAAAGGTGAGGTTATCGAAATGGTTCTCCATCGCCGCAATAACGGCATCTTTTTGGTGGGCGACTACGACGATAACATCATCGGTGATTTCACGTGCGGCCTTAATGGTGTAATAGAGCATTTCGCGCCCGCAAATCTCATGCAGAACCTTTGCTTTGGGCGATTTCATACGGCTCCCTTTGCCGGCTGCTAAAATAACGATGGAGAGATTCATCGACACTCCTCTAAAGAATTGGTGTAATCTTATCAAATTTCCATTAATTTAATCGAAAACCTTGCTGAACTTGTGGTATCATAACCGTTATAGAGAACTAAATTTTTTTTAAGGTATATGGGATGGACTTAGGTACGGTCATTGGGTTAGTATTAGTTTTGGGATTATTGATCGCATCTATGGCAATGGGGGTAGGAATTGGTCCGTATATTGACGTCCCTTCGGTTTTGATTGTTTTTGGGGGATCGATCGGTGCGTTGTTGATTGCGTTCAAAATGGAACAAATGAAAATTTTTGTCAAAATCTTCATGGTGGCGATCAAACCGACGATTGATAACCGTCCCGAACTGATTCAAAAATTGGTTGGTTATGCGACACAGGCGCGACGAGATGGTATTTTGGCACTTGAAGCAGCGGTCAGCAACGAAGAGAACAAATTTTTGAAAAAAGGGCTCTCTATGGCGGTTGATGGGAATGAACCCGATACGATCCGAGCCCTTTTGGAGATCGAGATGGAGCAGACGAGCGAGCGGCATAAAGGGAACGCTGCGATTTTTAGTACATGGTCGGGGCTGGCAGGGGCAATGGGGATGATTGGTACCTTGATCGGTTTGGTTGCGATGCTTTTGAATATGGCTGATCCCAGTGCGATTGGACCCTCTATGGCGGTTGCGTTGTTGACAACACTTTACGGTGCGATGATCGGAAACATTTTTGGTGGGCCGATTGCCAATATCCTCAATATCCGTAACGCCGATGAAGATTTGACCAAAGCTATGATTTTGGAGGGGATTATGTCGATTCAAGCTGGGGATAATCCCCGTACCCTCGAAGCCAAGCTTCTAGCCTACCTCCCGCCGGCTGAGCGGGTGAGTCAGTTCGACTCGTAGGGATGTGGATAAATGGGTAAGAAAAAATGTCCAGATTGTCCGGAGTGCATGCCTGAGTGGTTAGCCGCATTCGGGGATTTGATGTCATTGTTGTTGTGCTTCTTTGTTTTACTCCTCTCGATGTCGTCGATGGATGCCAAAAAGGTTTCTGAAGCGATCGGATCGCTCGCAGGGGCGATGTCGGTATTGGAGGGTGGAGAGAAGACGGAAATCTCTAAACGCCGTTTGCAAATCGCTACTCCGATCGAAAATGAAGACGAAACGAGTGAATCGGTGAATCGAATCACCGAAGCGGTGGCAGAGATCAATGAGATGAAAGAGAAGGGAAAAGGTCCCTCAGTGAGTCTCGAAGAGTCTCAAGATGGATTTGTCATCCAACTCCCTGCATCCCTTTTGTTTAAAGAGGGGAGCGCGAAAATCGAAGATGAAGATGCGATTTTGTTTCTCAAGCGGATTTCGATGATCGTTCAGGAATTGCCAAACGAAGTGGAGGTGAGTGTTCGAGGTCATACCGATGACGTGAATCCAGGGCGTACCAGCCCGTATCGGGACAACTGGGAACTCTCTACCGCTCGAGCTATCGCCGTATTGCAAGAGCTGATGTTGGATGGAATTGCGCCCGAGCGTCTTCATGCTGCCGGTTTTGCCCAATTTCGCCCGATTGCGAGTAACGCTACTGCTGAGGGGCGAGAGAAAAATCGCCGTGTTGAACTCCATTTCTTCGGTGTAAAAGCGGAGAAAAAAGTGGGGGTGGAGCAAACTATTTTGGATCAAGCAGGCTTAAGTGCAACCTCTAATGCGACCGAGGCGGTGGGTGCCGCTCCGGCGTTGGATGTTCCTGCTACAAGTGCCGAAGTTAAATAATGCGTTTTTTATTCTCGCTATTTCTCCTTTTGTCGCCGTTGTTGTGGGGAGCCGATCCCCAAATTCCCACCATGAACTTCAACCTCACAGCCCCTGAAACACCTAAAGAGGTGGTGAGTTCTCTAAATGTCCTTCTTGTTCTCACTGTTTTGTTTTTGGCGCCGAGTTTGGTGCTGGTGATGACGACATTTACCCGCTTTGTTATTGTGTTTGGTTTTTTGCGTCAGGCGTTGGGGACACAGCAGGTCCCTCCCACTCAGTTATTGGTGATGTTGGCACTTATTTTGACAGTATTTGTGATGGAACCGGTTGCGACCAAAGCATACGATGAGGGGATCAAACCCTATAGTGAAGAGAAAATCACCTATGATGAGGCGTTTGAAAGGACGACTGAACCGTTTAAAAATTT
>JACXUF010000005.1 GCA_014764105.1 Sulfuricurvum sp.
TAAAGCTTGCCATATCTTTCGGATATGGGAGAGATAAATTGAGAGGTACGAAAATGATAATCCTTTTTTCACCAAGCGAAGGGAAGCGGAAGGGTGGCACACTACCTCCGCTCAATCCACAAAGTTTCATTTTTCCCGATCTCTATTCCAAACGTCTTGAAGTGATCGAGCAGTATGAATCATTGATACGTGAGGGGGATGATCAGAGTCTCTGTGAACTGTTTGGGATTAAAGATTCCAAAGAGTACGACCGTTATCGCACCACATTAACGTCAGTTCCAACGATGAAAGCGATTGAGCGTTATGAGGGTGTGGCATACGATTATCTTCAGTATCATGAATTGAGTGCAGAAGCACAAACCTATATTGATAACCATACCATCATTTTTTCGAATCTTTTCGGACCGCTCAGAGCATCTGATAACATCCCCGATTACAAACTTAAACAAGGTGCTTCGATCGGAGAGTTTTTCCCCGATAAACATTACAAAGCCCATTTTAATGCGGCATTGGATTCATTGATTGGCAAGGATGAGATTTTAGATTTACGAGCGGGGTATTACGATAAATTCTATCTCCCCGCCAAAGCGGCGGTGACGTTGAAATTTCTCAAAGGGGGAAAAGTGGTAAGCCACTGGGCAAAGGCGTATCGTGGGATCGTATTACGTGAAGCGGCAAAAGGGCAAATCGAAACTTTTTCTGAGTTGTTGGCGCTCGATATTGAGGGGCTCATGATTCATGAAATTGTCGAAACGAAAAAGAAAAAAGAGATAATTTACACAATCTATTGATTTTATGTGCTATGCTCTTGACATTTTAGTAAAGAGCATATATAATTGCGACTCCATTTCGCCAAATGCCGGTTTAGCTCAGTTGGTAGAGCAACTGATTTGTAATCAGTAGGTCGGGAGTTCGAGTCCCCCAACCGGCACCACGTAGAAATCGGAACGCATTACATTCATCAGTGTTAGACCAGATTATGGCCGTGGTGAGATACTCAAGTGGCCAACGAGGGCAGACTGTAAATCTGCTGATTTTTATCTTCGAAGGTTCGAATCCTTCTCTCACCACCATTTGCGGGAGTAGCTCAGTTGGCTAGAGCGTCAGCCTTCCAAGCTGAATGTCGCGAGTTCGAGTCTCGTTTCCCGCTCCACTGGGAGCTGAAGTACAATTCGTAATATTTACTTCATCATTACCTTAAAACCGTAAAATAGTTTTTAAGCTTCCAAATACATTTTATCATTATTTATGCTCACGTAGCTCAGGGGCAGAGCACTTCCTTGGTAAGGAAGAGGTCGGCGGTTCAATCCCGCTCGTGAGCTCCAGTAATGATTTTGTAATTTTTGAAAGCTCGAAAGCTATTTCAGCTGTTTTTTGGTATAATTCCAAATTCATTTTATACATTCAGTCGGAGGACACTATGGCAAAAGAAAAGTTTACGCGTACTAAACCACACGTTAACATTGGTACAATCGGTCACGTTGACCACGGTAAAACTACATTGACTGCTGCTATCACAGCAGTACTTGCGGTAACAAACGGTGCTGCAATGATGGATTACGATCAAATCGATAACGCTCCTGAAGAGCGCGAGCGCGGTATTACGATCGCTACTTCACACGTTGAGTACGAAACTGACAAACGTCACTATGCTCACGTTGACTGTCCTGGACACGCCGACTATGTTAAAAACATGATTACCGGTGCTGCTCAAATGGATGGAGCTATCCTTGTTGTTTCTGCAGCAGACGGTCCAATGCCACAAACTCGTGAGCACATTCTTCTTTCTAAACAAGTTGGTGTTCCATACATCGTTGTTTTCATGAACAAAGAAGATATGGTTGATGACGAAGAACTTCTTGAGCTCGTTGAGATGGAAATTCGTGAACTTCTTGATACCTATGATTTCCCAGGTGACGATACTCCAATCATAGCTGGTTCTGCTCTTCGTGCGCTTGAAGAGGCAAAAACTGGTACTCTTGGTGAGTGGTCAGCTAAAATCCAAAAATTGATGGCAGCAGTTGATGAATACATCCCTGAGCCGGTTCGTGATACAGATAAAGACTTCTTGATGCCAATAGAGGACGTTTTCTCAATCTCTGGACGTGGAACTGTTGTTACGGGTCGTATCGAGCGTGGTGTAATCAAAGTTGGTGACACTGTCGAGATCGTTGGTATCCGTGATACTCAAACAACTACTGTAACTGGTGTTGAGATGTTCCGTAAAGAGATGGAGCAAGGTGAAGCAGGTGATAACTGCGGTCTTCTTCTCCGTGGTACGAAAAAAGAAGATGTTGAGCGTGGACAAGTTCTTTGTAAGCCAAAATCAATCACTCCTCACACTAAATTTGAGGCAGAGATTTACGTATTGAGCAAAGATGAAGGTGGACGTCATACTCCATTCTTTAACGGTTACCGCCCACAATTCTACGTTCGTACAACAGACGTAACAGGTGCAATCAGCCTTCAAGAAGGTACTGAAATGGTTATGCCAGGGGATAACGTTAAAATTGTTGCTGAATTGATCCACCCGATCGCTATGGAAGAGGGTACTCGCTTCGCAATCCGTGAAGGTGGACGTACTGTCGGTGCTGGGGTTGTTTCTAAAATCCTTGCATAATTTTCCCCAACCCTTGGGTTGGACTAATAAGGTAAAACATGCGTGAAAATATCCATTTAGCGTGTGAAAAGTGTACTCGTCGTAACTATCACACCTCTAAAAACAAAAAAACTCATACTGAAAAATTTTCAGTTCGTAAGTTTTGCAAATTCTGCCGTGAGCACACAATTCACAAAGAGGCAAAACTGTAAGTTTTTCCCTTCGGGGATTTTGCAATACGTCAGTAGCTCCAATGGTAGAGCGCCGGATTCCAAATCCGATGGTTGGGGGTTCGAGTCCCTCCTGGCGTGCCACCCATTTTTAACTAGTGATGCTTTCGAGCTTTATTCGTTGGAAATGTCCTGAGGATACAAAAATGAAAAACACACTAAGTCAAACAATTCAGAATGCGAAAATGGAACTTGCAAAAGTCATTTTTCCTACTAAACCACAAGTTAAACAAGCTTTCATCGCTGTGATAGTGGTTGTAACATTCGTTGTATTGTTTTTGGCATTGGTCGATTTCATTATGTCTTCAACCGTTTCGGCAATTTTGAGTTAAGGAAAAAATATGGCACATCGTTGGTATTCGATTCAAACGTACGCCGGTAGTGAAAGGAGCGTAAAAGCCGCTATCGAAAACATTATTGCCGAAAACAATCTTCAGGATGTGATCACTGAGGTGATCGTTCCAACGGAAGATGTTATCGAAGTCAAAAACGGTAAGAAAAAAATTTCTGAACGTTCTTTGTATTCAGGATACGTATTTGCAAATATGGATCTCTCCATCGAATTGCAACACCGTATCCAATCGTTGCCGCGTGTTGCAGGATTTATCGGCGAGTCGAATAAACCGACTCCTCTTAGTGAGAACGATATCGCGGTTATTTTGGATCGTGTAACAAATCGATCGGCTCCAAAACCTAAAGTCTTTTTTGATAATGGTGAGATGGTGCGCATCGTGGACGGTCCGTTTGCAAACTTTACCGGTACGGTAGATGAGTACGATTTAGAGCATGGAACATTGAAACTAAACGTCTCTATTTTTGGACGTAGTACCCCAGTCGACATTTCGTACACGCAAGTCGAAAAAATTATTTAATCTCAAAAAAAGGAAGCACAAATGGCAAAGAAAATTACTGGCTATATCAAGTTGCAAATTCAAGCCGGTGCCGCTAACCCGGCACCACCGGTAGGTCCTGCTCTTGGTCAACGTGGTGTTAACATCATGGAATTCTGTAAAGCGTTCAACGAGCGCACAAAAGATAAGGCGGGATTCAAACTCCCAACCGTTATTACTGTGTATGCAGATAAAACGTTCTCGTTTGTCACTAAACAGCCTTCAAATACTGCCTTGATTATGAACAAAATCGGTATCAAAAAAGGTTCTGATAATCCGATGAAAAATAAAGTTGCGAAAATAACCAAAGCGCAAATTATGGAGATTGTCAAGCAAAAAATGCAAGACATGAATACCCAAGATGAAGAAGCTGCTGCGCGTACTATTGCTGGTTCAGCTCGTTCAATGGGAATCGACGTCGTCGAATAATTACTCTGCTCTTCGACCGCAAAGAGTTTAATCGCTGCGGCAGATTCTAAAATTGGAGAATTCAAATGGCTGGAAAACGCTATAAACAACTTAGTGAAAAAATTGATTTGAGCAAAAGCTACTCTGTAGCTGATGCATCGGTATTTGTAAAAGAACTTAAATCGGCTAAATTCGATGAAACCGTTGAAATTGCATTGAATCTTGGAGTTGATCCACGTCACGCTGACCAAATGATCCGTGGTGCCGTCGTGCTTCCTCATGGTACTGGTAAAGTGGTTCGTGTTGCGGTATTCGCAAAAGGTGCAAAAGTAGATGAAGCAAAAAATGCGGGTGCCGACATCGTCGGAGCAGAAGATTTGGTTGATCAAATTAAAGCTGGTAACATCAACTTCGATATCGTTGTTGCTGCTCCTGATTGTATGGGGCTTGTTGGTCAAGTAGGACGTATCCTCGGACCAAAAGGGTTGATGCCAAACCCTAAAACTGGAACAGTAACAGCTGATATTGCAAAAGCAGTTAGCAACGTTAAGGGGGGGCAAGTAAACTTCCGTGTTGACAAAAAAGGGAATATCCACGCTGGTATCGGTAAAGTAAGTTTTGATGCAGATAAAATTGCTGAAAACATCAAAGCATTTGTTGGTGCTATAAACCGTGCAAAACCATCGACTGCAAAAGGTCGCTATATCAAAAATGCAGCGTTGTCATTGACAATGAGCCCGGCAATCAAATTCGAAATACAAGAGCTTTTAGATATCCGTTAATCAACGGATATCAGGCTTAGAGCTAGACTTTATCTTATGGACTGAAGACAGCAGGGGGGCTAAGGCCTTAATCAGAAAACTCTGCCCCGCTTGAAGTTGTATGTCTGGAAAGGAGAAACAATGAATAAAGCACAAAAATCTGAGATCGTTAGCGCTCTTACCGAAGAGTTCAAATCATCTGCAGCAGTTATTATGTGTGACTACCGTGGTTTGGCAGTTTCTGAACTTGAAGAACTTCGTAAAATTGCACGTGCAAAAGATACGAAAGTTCAAGTTGTAAAAAATACACTTGCTACTATCGCTCTTAGTAACGCTAAGATGAGTGGTATCGAAATTAAAGATACCAACATCTTCGTATGGAGTTCAGATGCTATCGCAGCATCAAAAACGGCTGTTGATTTTGCTAAAGCGAATGATAAATTTGTCATCCGTACGGCATACATCGACGGTGAAGTTGCTGATGAGAAAAAGGTTCAAGCTTTTGCTACCCTCCCGGGACGCGAAGAGTTGCTTGGAATGCTCGCATCTGTATGGATGGGACCGGTTCGCAACTTCACAATTGGACTCGATGCGCTTAAACGTAAAAAAGAAGAAAACGCAGCATAATTTAACTATTGCTGCAAAAAACCGCTGATCAAATCGGCAAAATAAAAATATTCATAGGAGAATACCATGGCTGTAACTAAAGAAGATGTTCTTGAATTTATCTCAAACTTGTCTGTTCTTGAGCTTTCTGAGCTTGTAAAAGAATTCGAAGAAAAATTTGGTGTATCTGCTCAACCGGTAGCGGTTGCTGGTGGTGTTGTTGCTGCGGCGGCAGTAGAAGAAGAAAAAACTGAGTTTGACGTCATCTTGAAAGACGGTGGTGACAAAAAAATCAACGTCATTAAAGTAGTTCGTGCGATGACTGGTCTTGGTCTTAAAGAGGCTAAAGATGCTGTTGAAGGTGCACCTACAACTCTTAAAGAAGGTATCTCTAAACAAGATGCTGAAGCGGCGAAAAAAGAGCTTGAAGAAGCTGGTGCTGTTGTCGAAATCAAATAATCATCTTTTATAGGAGGCTTTTGCCTCCACCTCCAACAGGGCGCTTTGCGAAGCGGTTTTTTGCTGCTTCGTAAAGTGCCCATACGTCGTTATATATCAGAGGACGCTCTGATTTCAGACTTTGCACTTATCCCTATGGGATCAAAAACTTCGATTGAGGTAGCCTATGTTAAACACTCTTCACTCCGGAAACCGTTTACGCATCGATTTTGCAAAAACCCCCCAACAAATTGAAGTACCAAATCTATTGCAACTTCAACAAAGTTCATACGAATCATTTTTGATGTTGGATCAAAAAGATCGTTCTAAAAGCGGTATTGAGCGCGTATTTCAGTCGGTTTTTCCGATTCATGATTCACAAAATCGTCTCTCTTTGGAATATCTAGGTTCAGAAGTAGGACGCCCTAAATACACCGTACGTGAATGTATGGAACGTGGCTTGACCTATTCGGTATCGCTCCGTATGAAAATACGCCTAATGATTTGGGAACGTGATGAAAATACCAAAGAAAAAATCGGTGTCAAAGATATTAAAGAACAAACAATCTTTATCCGCGATATCCCTTTGATGACCGATCGTACATCGTTTGTCATCAACGGTGTTGAGCGCGTCGTCGTGAATCAGCTTCACCGCTCACCAGGGGTTATCTTCAAAGAAGAAGAATCAACCACAGCAGGAAGTAAAATGGTCTTTACCGGTCAGATTATCCCCGACCGAGGTTCATGGCTCTATTTTGAGTATGATCCAAAAGACATTTTGTATATGCGTATCAATAAACGCCGTAAAGTTCCGGTGACCATCATGTTCCGTGCTCTTGGATATAGCAAACAAGACATACTTAAAATGTTCTACCCACTTCAAAAGATCCGTGTCGAAAACAACAAATATTTGATGGAATTTGATCCTGAACATTTTGCTGGACGTCTCGGATATGATTTGGTTGATGCAGAGGGGAAACTCCTTGTTGCTGCAGGAAAACGTCTCTCCACTAAAAAAGCGGAAAAATTGATTTCTGAAGGTGTAACGTCGATTCAGTATCCGATCGAAACATTGATTGAGCGCCATTTGGCTGAGCCGATTATCGATGCGGAAACTGGCGAAGTGATGTTTGACACCATGACGCAATTGGATGAGACAAAGCTTAAAAAAATGATCGATATGGGTGTTAAAGAGTTTGTAATTGCCAATGACCTTGCAGAAGGGCACGATAGTGCGATTATTAATGCTTTCATTGCCGATGCCGATTCACTTAAATTACTCAAGCAAACTGAAACGATTGAAGATGAAAACGATCTTGCCGCAATCCGTATCTACAAAGTGATGCGCCCAGGTGAGCCGGTTACTAAAGAGGCGGCAAAATTGTTTGTCAATCAACTATTCTTTGATCCGGAACGTTATGATTTGACCCGAGTTGGACGTATGAAAATGAACCACAAACTCGGACTCAATGTCCCTGAATATGTGACTGTTTTGACTAACGAAGATATTATCAATACGGTTAAATATGTTGTGAAAGTTAAAAACGGACAAGGTCATATTGATGATCGTGACCATCTTGGTAATCGTCGCATCCGTTCAATTGGTGAATTGCTCGGAAATGAGCTCCATAATGGTTTGATCAAAATGCAAAAAGCGATCAAAGATAAACTTTCAACGATGAGTGGGCCAACTGCCGAGTTGATGCCGCACGATTTGATCAACTCAAAAATGATCACATCTACCATCATGGAATTTTTCAGCGGCGGACAATTGTCACAATTTATGGACCAAACGAATCCTTTGTCAGAAGTTACCCATAAACGTCGTCTTTCAGCTCTCGGGGAAGGTGGTCTTGTCAAAGAGCGCGCTGGATTTGAAGTGCGTGACGTTCATCCGACTCACTATGGTCGTATCTGTCCGATTGAGACCCCTGAGGGGCAAAACATCGGTTTGATCAATACGTTGGCAACCTACTCAAAAGTTAATGAGCACGGATTTATCGAAGCGCCTTATAACGTCGTTAAGGATGGTGTGGTTACAAATGAGGTAGTTTATCTAACGGCAACCCAAGAAGAGGGTAAAATCATCGCTGCTGCTTCGAGTCGTATCGATGAAAACGGTAACTTCTTGGACGATTTGGTAGAAATTCGCAAAGACGGTGAGATCATCCTTAAATCACCAAAAGAGTGTGAACTCCGCGATTTGACACCGCACATGGTTGTCGGGGTTGCAGCAAGCTTGATTCCGTTCTTGGAACACGATGACGCGAACCGTGCATTGATGGGATCGAACATGCAACGTCAAGCGGTACCGTTGTTGCGCCCTGAAGCGCCGATGGTCGGAACAGGTGTTGAGAAATTGGTTGCCCGTGACTCTTGGGAGTGTGTCAAAGCTGAGCGTAGCGGTATCGTTGAAAAAGTCGATGCGAGACACATCTACGTCATGGGTGAAGACGAAGATGGAACGTTTATCGATTATTATCCGTTGCAAAAGAATCTTCGTACCAACCAAAATACGACGTTCTTGCAAAAACCGATCGTCAAACAAGGTCAATTTGTCACTAAAGGGCAAATCATCGCCGATGGTCCAAACATGGACAAAGGTGAATTGGCTCTAGGGATTAATGCACTCGTTGCGTTCATGCCATGGAACGGATACAACTTTGAGGATGCGATCGTTATGTCTGAGCGTATGATTCGTGAAGACGCATTTACCTCAGTTCACATCTATGAAAAAGAGGTGGAAGCACGCGAGCTCAAACACGGTGTCGAAGAGATTACCCGTGATATCCCAAATGTTCGTGATGATGAGTTGGCACACTTGGATGAGAGCGGTATCGTCAAGATTGGTACCTATGTCAAAAGTGGGATGATCCTTGTCGGTAAAGTTTCTCCGAAAGGTGAAGTAAAACCAACTCCGGAAGAGCGTCTATTGCGCGCTATTTTTGGTGAAAAAGCGGGTCACGTAGTCAATAAATCGCTCTACTGTACGCCGAGCATGGAAGGGGTTGTCGTTGATGTTAAAGTGTTCACCAAAAAAGGGTACGACAAAGATCCACGCACGCTTGAACTCGAAAAACAAGAGCGTGATGAATTAGAACGCGAGCATTACGACCGCTTGTTGATGATTGACAAAGAGGAGATGCTCCGCATCGTTTCATTGCTGACCAAACATCCGTTGCTCAGCGATGTTAGTATCAACGGTAACGACTACAAAGCGGGCGAAAATGTCAAAGCGGACGATCTTAGAGAGGTTAACCGTTTTGCAATGAATAACGTTGTTAAAGCGTTTAGTGACGATGTTCAAGAAAAATACAACCAAACCAAAAACCATTTCCAAAAAGAGAAGAAAAAATTCCGTGACGAACACGAAGAGAAACTCTCTATCTTGGAAAAAGATGACATCCTCCCTAACGGTGTTGTCAAATATGTTAAAGTCTACATTGCGACCAAACGTAAACTTAAAGTTGGGGATAAAATGGCGGGACGGCACGGGAACAAAGGTATCGTTTCGACGATCGTTCCGCAAGTTGACATGCCGTACATGGCAAACGGTCGCTCTGTTGATGTTTGTCTCAACCCGCTTGGGGTTCCATCACGTATGAATATCGGGCAAATACTTGAGATGCACCTCGGTATGGTCGGAAAAGAGCTTGGTTTCCAAATTCAAGATATTTTTGATGCGAAACAAAAAGAATTTGTCGCTGAACTAAGAGCAAAGATGATCTCTTTTGCGGACGTTGCCGGTCTTATGGATGCTGCTAATGCGATCGGTGCAATGGACGATGAGACACTTCTTGGATATGCGCAAGATTGGTCAAAAGGGGTTAAATTCGCTACCCCTATCTTTGAGGGGGTTACTGAAGAAGAGTTTGGTAAATTGTTTGAATTGGCTAAACTTGACAGTGACGGCAAAATGCAACTCTTTGACGGTAAAACGGGTGAACCACTGAAAGAGCGCGTTAACGTCGGATACATGTATATGCTCAAACTTCATCACTTGGTTGATGAGAAAGTTCATGCTCGTTCGACCGGACCATACTCGCTCGTTACTCAGCAACCGGTTGGTGGTAAAGCACTCTTTGGTGGACAACGTTTCGGGGAGATGGAAGTTTGGGCGTTGGAAGCATACGGTGCTTCTGCAGTACTTAAAGAGATGCTTACCATTAAATCGGATGATGTTGATGGACGTGTACGTGCGTATAAAGCAATTACAAAAGGTGAGAGCGTGCCAGCATCCGGTATCCCTGAAACTCTTTTCGTATTAACCAAAGAACTCCAGTCGTTGGCACTGGATGTAGAGATTTTTGACGAGGTGGATGGCAATGAGTAAATTAGTACCAATTTCCGTAACTGAAGATAATCGTCCAGCGGATATTAAACAGCTTCAATTTCGCCTTGCATCTCCAGAGAGAATCCTCTCATGGAGTCGCGGTGAAGTAAAAAAACCTGAAACGATCAACTATCGTACCCTTAAGCCAGAACGGGATGGATTGTTTTGTGCGAAAATTTTTGGACCAGTTCGTGATTATGAGTGTTTGTGTGGAAAATACAAAAAAATGCGTTACAAAGGTGTTGTGTGTGAAAAATGTGGCGTTGAGGTAACTTCCGCCAAAGTTCGCCGTACCCGTATGGGACACATCGATTTGGTTACACCGGTAGCGCATATTTGGTACGTTAGTTCACTTCCAAGCCGTATCGGAACGCTTCTTGGTGTTAAAATGAAGGATCTTGAGCGCGTATTGTATTACGAAGCGTATATTGTCAAAAGTGGTGGAGAAGCGTATTACGATGCCGAGCAAACATCTGCAGTTTTAAAATACGACGTATTGAACGAAGAACAATACCGTACTCTGGTGCAACGCTACGGAGATAGCGGTTTCGTTGCTGAGATGGGCGGACAAGCGATTCGTGATTTGTTGGATGAGCTTGATCTTGTCGATCTTTTCTCTGCATTGAAAGAAGAAGTAGCAGCAACGAACTCAGAAGCAAAACGTAAAACGATTGTTAAACGTCTTAAAGTCATCGAATCATTCTTGAACTCAGGGAATAACCCTGCATGGATGATGCTTACGGCGTTGCCGGTTCTTCCTCCTGAACTTCGCCCATTGGTAAGCCTTGATGGTGGAAAATTTGCGGTATCAGATGTTAATGACCTTTATCGCCGTGTTATCAACCGAAATCAGCGTTTAAAACGTTTGATCGAGCTAGAAGCACCAGAAATTATCGTCCGTAATGAAAAACGGATGTTACAAGAAGCAGTTGATGCGTTGTTTGACAACGGTCGTCGTGCCAATGCCGTTAAAGGGGCAAACAAACGTCCATTGAAATCTCTCTCTGAGATCATCAAAGGGAAACAAGGGCGTTTCCGTCAAAACCTTCTCGGTAAACGTGTTGACTTCTCAGGACGTTCGGTTATCGTTGTTGGACCAAACCTTCAAATGGATCAGTGTGGATTGCCAAAACAAATGGCATTGGAGCTATTCAAGCCCCATTTGATAGCAAAACTTGAAGACAAAGGGTATGCAACCACCGTAAAAGCTGCGAAAAAAATGATCGAAGAGAAAACCAATGAAGTATGGGAATGTCTTGCTGAGATCGTTGAGGGGTATCCAGTTATGCTCAACCGTGCACCGACACTTCACAAACTCTCGATTCAAGCATTCCATCCGAAGTTGATCGACGGTAAAGCGATCCAATTGCACCCACTTGTCTGTGCTGCGTTCAACGCCGACTTTGATGGTGACCAAATGGCAGTTCATGTACCATTGTCAGCTGAAGCGGTTGCCGAAGCAAAAGTATTGATGCTCTCATCAATGAATATTTTGCTCCCTGCATCAGGTAAAGCGATTGCTACTCCGTCGCAAGATATGGTTTTGGGTCTTTATTATTTGACACTCGGTAAAAATGATGTTAAGGGTTCCAATAAACTCTTTAGCAGTGTAGATGAAATCTTGATTGCACTAGAACATAATGCCCTTGATTTGCATGCTAAAGTTCGCACTCGTGTTGACGGACGCGTTATCCACACTACTGCTGGGCGAATGATTTTGCAATCGATCCTTCCAGCTTTTGTCCCTGTTGAGCTTTGGAACGTTGTAATGAAAAAAAAGAATATCTCTGCGTTAGTCGACTATGTCAATAAACACGGCGGTGTTGCGGTTACTGCTGGCTTTTTGGATGAACTTAAAAATCTTGGTTTCAAATACGCAACCAAATCAGGGGTATCGATCTCTATCGCCGATATCATTATCCCAGAGACGAAAGCTGGTTTGATCAGCGGATCTAAAAATCGTGTTAAAGAGATACAAAAACAGTTCGAAGCTGGTCTATTAACCGAGCAAGAACGCTACAACAAAATCATTGACGTTTGGACCGATACCAACAATACGGTTGCGAGCGGGATGATGGAGCTGATTCAAAACGATAAAGATGGGTTTAACTCGATCTTTATGATGGCAGACTCTGGTGCTCGGGGTTCTGCGGCACAAATCCGTCAGCTTGCTGGTATGCGGGGTCTTATGGCGAAACCAGATGGCTCGATCATCGAAACACCGATTATTTCGAACTTTAAAGAGGGTCTGAATGTTCTTGAGTACTTTATTTCAACCCACGGTGCCCGTAAAGGTCTTGCTGATACTGCTCTTAAAACGGCGAATGCGGGATATTTGACTCGTAAATTGGTAGACGTTGCTCAAAACGTGAAAATCGTCGAGCATGACTGCGGAACCCATGAGGGGATTGAACTTACCGATATCTCTGTGGGTAACGAATTGATTGAGCCTCTAGAAGATCGAATTTACGGTCGTGTATTGGCGGAAGATGCGATTGATCCCATTACCAATGAGATCCTCTATCCAGAGGGGACGTTGATTGATGAGATAAAAGCTTCTAAAATCGTTGAGGCGGGGATCAAAGCGGTACAAATCCGTACTCCGACAACGTGTAAATCGGAAAACGGTGTGTGTGCGTTGTGTTATGGACTCAACCTCGGTACTGGAGAAATCGTCAAACCGGGTGAAGCGGTCGGTATCATCGCGGCGCAGTCGATCGGGGAGCCAGGGACTCAGTTGACACTTCGTACTTTCCACGTCGGGGGGACAGCGTCAAGTACACGTGAAGAGCGCCAAGTTATTGCTACCAAAGAGGGTTTTATCCGTTATTACAATATGAAAACCTATACCTCAAAAGATGGGAAACAGATCATTGCGAATCGCCGTAATGCGGCGGTTTTATTGGTTGAACCGAAAATCAAAGCGCCGTTTGCTGGAACTGTTGAGATTCAAACGATCCACGACGAGGTTATTGTTAGTGTTAAAGGTGATAACATCGTTCGCTACACCCTTCGTAAAAATGAAGTGGCAAAACCGAATGAACTTGCAGGGGTTAGTGGTAAAATCGAAGGTAAATTCTACCTTCCGTATGAAAACGGAACAGCTGTTAAAGAGAATGAATCGATCGTTGAGACAATCAAAGATGGGTGGAACGTTCCAAATCGTATCCCATATGCTTCTGAGATCCAAGTTAAAGATGGTGCTCCGGTAACGCAAAAGATCTTTGCTAAAGAGAAAGGGATAGTAAAATATTACCTTCTCAAGGGGGATTACCTCGAGCGTCACCACGACATTGTCAAAGGATACAGTGTAGAGGAGAAAGGTCTTTTCGCTGTTGTTGCAGACAGCGAAGACCGTGAAGCAATCCGCCACTACATTGCACGCGGTTCCGTGATCGAGATTAACGATAACGAAGCGGTCAAAGCCGATACATTGATAGCTAAGCCGGCAAAAGAGGAGTCAATAGTCATCGCAGAGTGGGATCCATATTCAAATCCTATCATCTCTGAAACCGATGGTGTTGTTACGTTTGAAGATATTATTCCAGGTGTAACCGCTTCTGAGCAGTTTGATGAATTGACTGGAAAAACCCGTTTGATGATCAACGAATATGTTGCCCCTGAATTTAAACCGGCAATCGTCCTTGCTGCGGCAGATGGTAGCATTATTCGCTATGTGGTTGAACCGAAAACGGCGATTTTCGCCCAAGATCGTTCAGAAGTAAAGGTGGCTGATATCTTGGCACGTACCCCAAAAGCGCTCCAAAAATCGCGCGATATCACTGGGGGTCTTCCACGGGTTTCTGAGCTTTTTGAAGCACGTAAACCTAAAGAGGTCGCGCTGATTGCTGAACTTGACGGGGTGGTGAGCTTCGGCAAGGCGCTTCGTGGTAAAGAGCGTATCGTGATCACCAGCGATAGCGGGATGGTTAAAGAGTATTTTGTTGATAAGGGCTTAAGTGTTCTTGTCCATCCAGGCGAGTTCGTTCACGCCGGTGAGCGTTTGACTGATGGAATTATTAGCTCACACGAGATCCTCCGTATTTTAGGTGTTAAAGCGTTGTACAACTATTTGGTGAGTGAAGTACAACAAGTTTACCGCCGTCAAGGGGTTAATATCGCCGATAAACACATCGAAGTTATCTTTACTCAGATGTTACGTCAGATCAAAATTCTCCGTTCAGGGGACACGAAATTTATCGAGGGAGATATTGTCTCTAAAACACAATTTAAAGTTGAGAACGAAAAAATTCTCCGTCTTGGGGGAGAGCCTGCGATTGCTGAACCATACCTCGTCGGTATCACCCGTGCGGCAGTCAGTGCAGACTCGATCATCTCCGCAGCATCGTTCCAAGACACCACTAAAGTCTTGACCGAAGCAGCGGTTGCAGCGAAAATTGATGACTTGACCGATCTTAAAGAGAACGTCATTATCGGTCGAACCATTCCGGTCGGTACTGGTATCTACAAAGACCAAAAATTGCTTTTTGGAGAATAAGGAGACCTTTTCTCCACTTCCCGTGTTTTCGGGAAGAGCCTCTTATCTCTTACAAATTCCTTAAAATAAGCTATAATTAATTAATAAATGGATATCATTGCGCGTTTATTGCTCCCTCATCGGAGTGGACTAACGATTCTACTGGAACAAATTCAACAAAGGAGATTGTGTGCCAACAATCAACCAACTTATTCGTAAAGAGCGACAAGCGGTAGTGAAAAAATCAAAATCACCCGCTTTGGTGTCATGCCCACAACGTCGTGGTGTATGTACTCGTGTATATACTACAACCCCTAAAAAACCAAACTCAGCGCTTCGTAAAGTTGCTAAAGTTCGTTTGACTTCGGGGTTTGAAGTAATTAGTTATATCGGTGGGGAAGGTCACAACTTGCAAGAGCACTCTATCGTTCTTGTGCGTGGTGGTCGTGTCAAAGACTTGCCAGGGGTTAAATACCATATTGTACGTGGTGCTCTCGATACAGCGGGTGTTAAAGACCGTAAAGTATCTCGTTCTAAATACGGAACGAAAAAAGCTAAGGCTAAAAAATAATCCATTGATCTGACAAGATTTGGTTTTTGATGACCCTATTTTGAGTAAATGAAACAACATTGAAGGAAACGTTATGAGAAGAAGAAAAGCGCCCGTTCGCGAAATTATGCCTGATCCTGTTCATGGTTCAAAAGTTTTGACTAAGTTCATTAACAAAATCATGTGGGACGGTAAAAAAAGTACTGCTGAGAAAATCATGTACAGTGCATTGGATATCATAGGTTCACGCGGTGAAAAAACAGGTATCGAAGTATTTAACGCTGCGATTGAGAACATCAAACCAGTCATCGAAGTAAAAAGTCGCCGTGTGGGTGGAGCGACCTACCAAGTTCCAGTAGAAGTTCGTCCTGTGCGCCAACTTTCTCTTGCTATACGCTGGTTGACCGATGCGGCACGCAAACGTAACGAGCGCACTATGGCAGAGCGTTTAGCAAATGAGCTTTTAGATGCTGCAAACGATAAAGGTTTGGCGTTCAAAAAGAAAGAAGATACTTACAAGATGGCTGAAGCGAATAAAGCGTTCGCTCACTATCGCTGGTAAGATATTTGTAATCTTTTGATAACCTGCTCGGGTTATCATTGTATTTCTACTATAAACTCTATTAAGGGCTATTACATGGCAAGATCCCATAAACTTGAAGACGTAAGAAACATCGGTATCGCCGCTCACATTGACGCGGGTAAAACAACAACAACTGAGCGTATCTTGTTCTATACTGGTGTATCACACAAAATCGGTGAGGTTCACGAAGGTGCTGCAACCATGGACTGGATGGAGCAAGAACAAGAGCGCGGTATCACGATCACCTCTGCGGCGACTACGTGTGAATGGCGTCATAAACAAATCAATATCATCGATACTCCAGGTCACGTTGACTTCACCATTGAAGTTGAGCGTTCTATGCGTGTACTTGATGGTGCTGTTGCCGTATTCTGTGCAGTGGGCGGTGTTCAACCACAATCAGAAACTGTATGGCGTCAAGCGAACCGTTACGGGGTTCCTCGTATGGTTTTCGTCAACAAAATGGACCGTATTGGTGCTGATTTCTACAATGTAGAAGATCAAATCCGCAACCGCTTGAAAGCAAATCCGGTACCCATCCAATTGCCAATCGGTGCAGAAGATCAATTTAAAGGGGTTATCGATCTTGTTAAAATGAAGGCGATCATTTGGGACGAAGACGCTGCTATGGGTTCAAATTATCGTGAGGAAGAGATTCCTGCCGATTTAATGGATAAAGCCGAAGAGTATCGTGCAAAAATGGTTGAAGCTGCTGCTGAGGGTGCTGAAGATTTGATGGAAAAATACTTCGAAGAGGGTGATCTCTCTAACGAAGAGATTATGCGCGGTATCAAAGCAGGGTGTTTAAAAATGGAAATCATCCCGATGACATGTGGAACAGCGTTCAAAAACAAAGGGGTACAAACTCTTCTTGACGCAGTTGTTGATTATCTTCCATCACCGCTTGAAGTAGCACAAATTCGTGGTACCCGAGAAGACGATGAAGAAGCGGAAGTTATTGTTAACTCAACAGATGACGAGCCGTTTGCAGGTTTGGCATTCAAAATTATGACCGACCCGTTCGTAGGGCAATTGACATTCGTTCGTATGTACCGTGGTGTACTTGAGTCAGGTACATATGCGATCAATACTACCAAAGGTAAAAAAGAGCGTATCGGTCGTCTTTTGAAAATGCATGCGAATAAACGTGAAGAGATTAAAGCTCTTTACGCAGGGGAAATCGGTGCGGTTGTAGGGTTGAAAGACACCACTACCGGAGATACCCTTTGTGATGAAAAAGATCGGGTGATCTTGGAGCGTATGCACTTCCCTGAGCCTGTTATCTCAGTTGCGGTTGAACCAAAAACGAAAGCGGACCAAGAAAAAATGGGTATTGCACTCGGTAAATTGGCTGCGGAAGACCCATCGTTCCGTGTTCACACTGATGAAGAGACAGGGCAAACGATCATCTCTGGGATGGGTGAACTACACCTTGAGATTCTTGTCGACCGTATGTTCCGTGAGTTCAAAGTTGAAGCGGAAGTGGGTGCACCACAAGTTGCATATCGAGAAGCGATCCGTAATGAAGTAAGCCAAGAGTATAAATATGCGAAACAATCAGGTGGACGAGGACAATTCGGTCATATCTTCATTCGCGTTAAGCCAGGTGAAGCGGGTGCAGGTTTTACCTTTAAAAATGAGATCAAAGGTGGGGTTATTCCAAAAGAGTATATCCCTGCTGTTGAAAAAGGGTGTCAAGAAGCGATGCAAAAAGGTGTTCTTGCCGGTTATCCGATCGAAGACATCGAAGTTACATTGTATGATGGTTCATATCATGAGGTTGACTCATCTGAGATGGCGTTTAAATTGGCTGCATCTATGGGATTCAAAGAGGCTGCGCGTAAAGCTAACCCATGTATCCTTGAGCCGATGATGAAAGTGGAAGTTGAAGTTCCTGAAAACTTCATGGGTGACGTTATCGGTGACCTTAACCGCCGTCGCGGACAAGTTAACAACATGGGTGACCGTTCAGGTAACAAAATTGTTGACGCGTTCGTACCACTCTCTGAAATGTTTGGTTACTCTACTGACCTTCGTTCAGCAACACAAGGGCGTGCAAGTTACTCTATGGAATTCGATCATTACGAAGAAGTTCCACGTAACGTTGCCGAAGAGATCATCAAAAAGCGTAACAGCTAAGAGATTCTCTTTCTCATCGTGCCCCCCTTTTTTGGGGCATTTATTTTGCACTGTTAATGCACCGTCCACCTACTTTCAACCAATAATTTCTTATTACTGTACACTCGTCCAATGAAACGATCACCGATAGTGTAAGTATTAACTCCCTTGGGTGTGCCACTCATAAT
This sequence comes from Sulfuricurvum sp., assembly GCA_014764105.1. Taxonomy (GTDB): domain Bacteria; phylum Campylobacterota; class Campylobacteria; order Campylobacterales; family Sulfurimonadaceae; genus Sulfuricurvum. Next base: position 18,182 of record JACXUF010000005.1, read on the forward strand.
AATGTCCCCATCTTCAAAACTCATAAAACTTTTTATCTCCTCTATCATGGCAAGTGGTTTATAAATCATCAGATCGTAGGTCGCTTCTTGTGCCAATATATCGTTAACATGGAGTGTCATCCTCAATGATTCATGCGGTCCGTTAAAGGGGACAAAGCTTCCTAAGACGCATGAACCATCAAACCCTTTGGCGCGCTCCCATGGGAGCCCTTTGGTTTTAAGATGGTTTTGGATTTGTGTTTTGGTAAGGTCTAGTCCAAACCCTATCCCAGCAATCTCTCCATTCATCATTAAAAAACAGATTTCCCCTTCGAAGCGGGTATCGGGAGAGATAAATCTCAGAGTATCGGTGATAGCGGAATTGGGTTTATTAAAGAGAACCATGGAAGAGGGGATCTCGTTGTTTAGCTCATAGATATGCTCGACGTAGTTGCGCCCGATACAGACGATTTTGGAAGGGGTAATTGGGGTGTCGTTAAAGAGGATGGTTTTCATGCGTAGTCCATATAGGGGAATGTTCTTCTTCGGGTCGTCCTTGAAGTTTCAAAGAGGGGGTGTAGCTCTTTTTGTACTCCAAGCTTTGGCAGCCCTGCACGTAATATCCCAAATAGATCCATTTGAGATTCAGCCGCTGTGCAAATGTGATCTGCTGCAAAAGAGTGTACCGCCCCAGTGAGCGAGAAGGGTAATCTGGATCGTAGTAACAGTAAACTGAGCTGATTCCTTCGTCTAAAATATCGACTAAATCGACAGCAATAAGTGTATCCCTATCAAAATAGAGTACTTCAAACCCAAAATCTCCATGTCCCTGAACAAAGGAGGTATAATAATTTTTTGGGTCACTTTTAGGAGGATCCCAATCACGCGTATGGTGCTTGAATCGATGGTACCGTTCAAAAAGATTCAGATGATCCCGTGTCATGGTTGGGTGGCGGATAATCGAGGTGAGGGAGCTGTTTTTGCGGAGGACTCTCCGATCCGATTTGCTGAAGCAGTAGTTTGCAACATCAATTTTGAGGCTTTCGCAAGCGTTACAATCGGGGCAGATGGGGCGAAAGTACATCACTCCAAAACGTCTCCATCCTCGCAGAATCAGTGTTTCACACTGTTGTTTGGTGCACTCTTGGATGATCTTGTAGTGGATGCTTTGGTTGTTGCCTCTGATATAACTGCACGGTTCGTGCAGAGAGGACTCTTTGAGGATAAGATTATTGTTATTCGTCGTCATCTTTACGGCTGAGGGCAATGAGTACCCCTTCGATCATCTCATCAATATCACCGTCGAGAATATTGCTAATGTTGGAGTAAGGGATTCCTGATCGGGTATCCTTGACCTGTTGGTATGGTGCGAGGACATAAGAGCGGATTTGGTGCCCCCAGCCGTTTTCACTTTTTTCGTTTCCGTCAACGGCAGCTTGTTTTTTCTCCATCTCCAGCTCATAGAGTCGGGATTTGAGCATTTTAAACGCAGTCGCTTTATTTTTGTGCTGGCTTCGATCGTTTTGACACTGTACGACGATTCCAGTTGGGATATGGGTGATACGGATTGCCGATTCGGTTTTATTGACGTGTTGTCCTCCCGCACCTGAAGCACGGTAGGTATCGAGGCGGATATCTTTGTCTTCGATTTCGATTTCAATGTCGTCATCAAGTTCTGGAGAGATCATAACCGAAGTAAAGCTGGTATGCCGTTTTGCTGCAGAGTCGTACGGGCTGATACGAACGAGGCGGTGGATACCGTTTTCATTTTTGAGGTACCCATAGACATTGACCCCTTTGATCAGCAAGGCGGCGTCTTTGATCCCAGCCTCTTCGCCCGCTTGGTAGTCGAGCATCTCGACGGTAAAGTCGTGACGTTCCGCCCAGCGGGTGTACATACGAAGCAACATCGAAGCCCAGTCTTGCGACTCGGTCCCCCCCGCTCCCGGATGGATGGTAACGATAGCGTTGAGGGAGTCATGTTCACCGCTGAGGAGCACTTCGATCTCCATCGATTTGACTTTGTTCTCCAGTTCTGACGCGTCGGCAAAGAGAGATTCGATGGTCTCATCATCCCCCTCTTCTTTGGCCATGTCGTAGAGGTCGAGGGCATCTTGCAGAGCGTTGAACGTTTTGGAATATTTTGCTAGACGGCGTTCAAGCTGGGTTTTCTCTTTTTGGATGATCCCAGCATGTGTAGCATCATTCCAAAATGCGTCAGAATTTTCTAGGACTTCGATTTCACCAAGACGGTTCTTGATCTCATCAGGGCGGACAACACCGGTGACGTTTTGCATCTTTGTAGTGAGTGTTTTAAGTAATTCGGTATATTCGTAATGATCCATGTAATGGAATATCCTGTTTTTGTATATTATAACTGACCTTTACGCACTTGATGAAATCAAGAACAATATGGTCAGTTTTCTGCCATATCAAAAAGATATGGCAAGCTTTAGGGGGTTGTAGGGAGATTTATCCCTGCCACTTTACGGGCTATGAACGTAAAATGGGTAACATCAGTTATAATTGTGATTATATTCTAAAGAGGCTAAAAGGATGATTATCGCCCGCTCTGTCAATGAACTTCAGGATGCGATTGCTCGCAGAAACGGATCGATCGGATTTGTTCCGACAATGGGTGCTCTTCACATCGGTCACCGATCTTTGATTGATGCGGCGCGCAGAGAGAACGATACGGTGGTGGTCTCGATTTTCATCAATCCGACCCAGTTTTTACCAGGAGAGGATTTTAGTAAATATCCACGCAAAGAGGAAGCTGATTTTAAAATCTGTGAAATTAGCGGTGTCGATATCCTTTTTTATCCCGACGTAAAAGCGATGTATGGTGAAGATGAAGTGCGGATATGTGCTCCGGATAGTCGTGGCTATATTTTGGAGGGTGCATCCCGCCCTGGTCATTTTGATGGAGTGCTGACAGTAGTGATGAAATTGTTCAATCAGGTGCGCCCAACACGTGCCTATTTTGGTAAAAAAGATGCTCAGCAACTCACACTCATTACCCAAATGGTCAAAAACTTTTTTATGAATGTGGAGATTATCCCGATGGATACAGTTCGTGAGGGTGACGGATTGGCACTTTCAAGCCGTAATGTTTATCTTGATCCGCAAGAGAGGGTCGAGGCATTGAAAATTTCCGCTTCATTGAAACGAGCGACTGAACAGGTAATGCAGGGGAATTTGAATTCAGAATCGATTCGACAAAAGATGGCAGCAGTTTTGGAGCCTTTGGATGTGGAATATATCGCGATCGTGAATCGCTTTTTTGAATCGATTGATGAGGTGATTTTGGGAAACACAATCATCTTGGTAGCTGCCCGTGTCGGCACGACACGCCTTATCGATAATGTTTGGATGTAAGATGGGTAGGAAGTTCGCTTTAGTGTGTGCTGTTTTCCTCCTTGTGGGATGCGTTCCGAAAGTAGGGGAAGATATCCTCATTGAGCCCTCAGCCAACATTCGGTTAGAGAGCTCACCCGATGAGGTGGTTTTAGGGGTACTATCACTATTAGGTTCACCGATAGGGGATGGGGTGATTCGGATTGGAACCGATATTAAAATAACCAATAAATGGCACAGCAATGTGAAACTAATCGCCCTTGATTTTACGTTGAATGATGCCAATGAAGTGATTGCTCAAGGTGAGGTGATCAAAAATGATAACGTATCATTTGTCGTCGCTTCAGGAAGCAAGCAAATTATTCCACTCCAATTTCAGATTGAACCGAAAAAGATGGATTCAAAGCGGGTTTTGGGGATTGCCCAATCGAAGCGAAAACTCCTCGTCAAAGGGAAGGCGGTGATCGAAGTGTGGGGGATCGAGAGGGAGTATCCATTTGAAAAAGAGGTGACCAAGCTAATTCAAAAAGCTCTTATGGGTTATGTTTAGGGACAATATCCGCCGTCGCGGCGGCTACGGCTGCGGGATCGGGTTTGAGCATTTTTTCTTCGATCATCACATCTACAATACCTTTGAATACTGGGACGGCAGTAATGGCGGCAAAATAGACGGTTCGAGGTTCGATGACGGCGATACCGATCGTATATTTGTGGGTTGCGTCATTCGCAAATCCGATAAATGAGGTGTGGTAGCTGTTGACGTATTTCCCTTTTTTAGCAATGTGTGCCGTTCCTGTTTTTCCACCGATCTCAAGTCCCAAAGTTTTAGCTCCAACCCCTGTCCCCTCATTGACTGTTTTGATCAAAATCTGTTTCATCCGTTCGGCAGTTGCGGGTGAAATCACCTGTGTCGGCGTTTGGATCTGCATGGGTATCACTTTGCCATTATCGTCGTAAAGCGCTTCGACTACCATTGGATTGATCAATTTCCCGCCGTTGTTAAAGACGTTAAAGGCTTTAACGAGCTGAATGGCGTTGGCACGCATACCATAACCGTATGAGGTGATCGCTTTGTAAAGATAATTATCCAATTGAGCAGAACTGGGGATTGATCCCCGTTTTTCATACGGTAGATCAATCCCACTGAAATGGGTAAAACCAAACCGTTTGAGCCCTTCGGTAAATTCAACTCCGTTTAACTTTTGGGCGAGTTGGGCGATCCCGATATTGGATGAGTGGACCAAAACATCTTCGGCACTGATCATGTGAAAGGGGTGTTCATCGACAATCGTTTTGCGCCCCATGATCATCCTTCCGTTGTGACCGTTGACCATATCATAGGGATTAATCAGTCCGCGATCGAGTAATAGAGCAAAAATGATCGGTTTGATAACCGATCCGGGTTCATAGCTATATTCGATTGCGTTAGTGTTGAGTGAGGGGTAATCTTCTTGTCGAATATGATTGGGGTTGAAACGGTTAGAGCTTGCTAGAGCGATAATTTTACCGGTATCGGAATCCATTACGGTTGCAATGATCTCATCGGCTTGGAGCTGCTCTTTGATCCTATCGGTGACCGCTTCGACACGCGTTTGGAGTGTGATGGGGATGTTGAGTTTGACCGTTAAACCATTGATCTGTTTTTTAATATCGCTTTGTTTATTGAGAATCAGATAGCCGTTAACATCACGGAGTGCTTTTTGGGTTTTGTTTTGTTGAGGATTAAGCTCTTCGTTAAAAAATTTCTCAAGCCCTTTGATTCCATACACACGGGTGTATCCCTCTTCTTCTATTTTACGCGGGTATCCTAGTAAAGGGGTGAGTAATTTACCGTAGGGGTAGGTCCGTGCTTCGCCGCTCTCGATGATGTTCAACCCTTGTAAAATGCGATCTCCTTTGCGGTTTTCATACTCGACAAATACCCCTAAACGGCGAAGCTCGAACGCAAGAGTTTTGAGATACATCGCCTCTTTTGGGCTAATATGATAGCTTAGGGTGACAGAGCCTTTGCGGGTATGGAGGCGCTGGCGTATCTTACTTGGCTCGATTCCGCTATAGATACTGAAAAGTTGAACAAACAGTTCCTCTTTTTCGGGATCAATGTTGCGGGTATTGACAACCGCCTTATACAGTTTTTGAGTTGTTGCAATGTGATACCCATCGGCACTGATAATGGAGCCACGTTGTGCTTTAGCGGTATCCTCGGAATAGATAGAGGGGATATCTCGATCGTGGATGGCGGTGTAGAGCATCACCGCTAAAAAGATGACGAATCCAAATATCAGAACGAGAAAAAGTGCAAGTATTTTTTTAGATTTATTGGTATGGCGCATCGGAGAGAGGCTAAATCACATTTGGGTACGAGTAATCTCTTTGTATGCGTTTAGAGCTTTATTGCGTACTTCTAACATCAGTTTCATACTGATTTCGGCTTTATCAATCGCAATCGCCGCTTGGTGGAGGTCTTTGACGCTTCCAGTGGCGATATCACTCATCGCTTTCTCCCCTTCAATTTGCATTTGGTTGACATTACTTAAAGCGTTTTTGAGTTCTTGAGCAAAATCGGTAGAGCTGTTTTCAATGTTTCCGCTACTTTTGTTGGCGAGTAGGTCGGCAGTTGATAATCCTTTGATAGATTGAATATTAGCCATAAAATTACCCCTTACAATTATGCTTGCATCATGGAGATGGCACTCGATGCCATCCCTTTGGCACTTTCAAATGCCGCTACGTTTGCTTGGTACGACCGAGTCGCTTCTACTAGATCGGCCATTTCGATCACCGGATTAATATTTGGGTAGGCAACATAGCCGTTGGCATCAGCATCGGGGTGTGAGGGTTCATATTTCATTTTTGGTGCCGTATCGTCACGGGTTATTTTATCAACCACGACAGTACTGATCGCTGGATGAGGTTTGAGCCCTGCAAGCCCCTCTTTGAGTGGATCGCTGTATCCTAATGCCGAGGTGTTTTCTTGCAATGCCTGATTAAAAACACTATTGAAATCGACCGCTTTGAAGATAACCTCTTGACGGCGGTATGGTCCCCCTTCATTGGTTCGGGTAGTTTGGGCGTTGGCAATGTTGGAACTGATGGTATTAACCCGCACTCTTTGAGCCGAGAGACCGTATCCGCTAATATCAAAACTGTTTAAAAAAGCCATTGTTATCCCTTAGCCCTTACGATATTTTTGCTGATGCATCAATGACGCTTTTGTAGATCCCCGTCCCTTTTTTATTGGCGGCGATAATTGCGTTGTACATAATCGAGTTTTTTGACATTTCGGTGGTTTCGACATCCAAATCGACACTATTTCCGTCATTTCGCGCCATGTGCCCGTCTCGAAAAAATATGGTCGGTTTCAAATCACTGGGGATCGATGAGGCATCCATATGCATCGCATTGGTTTTTGCCATCGGGAGGGTTTGTGATTTGTCATTGAAAATGTGAGCACTTTTTTGTGCCAAGGTCTCTTCAAACCGGATATCTTTGGGGCGATAAAAAGGGGTATCAGCATTGGCGATATTTCCGGCGATCATATCTTGACGCGCCGCACGGTAGTTAAGTGCTTCATTCATTAGATCATGTACTTTGGAAATACTCAAACCCACTATAAACCCCTTTGTTTTAATCTATAATCTGATGTTACACGTTTTACGAGCAAAGCTCGCAAAGCATCAGGGACAAATCTCCCTGCAACCCCCTAAAGCTTGCCATATCTTTCGGATATGGCAGAAACTAGCTTTTTTGCTCTTGATTTCATCAAGTGCGTAAGGTCAAGTCTATAATTACAAGCAAAGCAAAAAACATTCCACGCTTATTTTATCGAACTCTTTCCTAAAGCTCGATATACTATGAGAAAATTATACAGTATAAGTTTACGAATGGCTGATAAAAAATTATTTCTTTTAACTACGGCGTTGATCACAATAGGGATTATTTGTTCCTATACCCTCTCTGCTTATACGGTTATATTGTTTGAATACAACAATTTTCACTTCGTTATTCGTGAACTGATTGTTGGGATCATTTCGATTCTCTTGATGTGGTCTCTTGCACAGCTCGATCCCGATGTATGGCTTCACCGACTTGGGTTGGCTCTCTTTTTTGGAGGAATAGTGCTAATGGTGATTATGCCCTTTTTGCCCGCATCATTGGTGAGTGAAGTTGGGGGGGCAAAACGGTGGATTAAACTCTTTGGATTGTCTATGGCTCCGGTAGAGTTTTTCAAAGTGGGATTCGTCTATTTTTTGGCATGGAGTTTCTCTCGAAAACTGGGTCATCATGCCAATATGGGGATTGTCGAAGAGTTTAAGCGGGTACTTCCGTACACAGCGATTTTTGTGTTGGTGATGTTTTTAATCGCGGTTCTTCAAAATGATTTGGGTCAGGTTGTCGTATTAGCATTGACATTGGCGTTTATGCTCTTTTTTGCGGGAAGTAGTTTCCGTTTTTTTATGACCCTTATTGTTGGATCAGTAGGGTTCTTTTTATTTTTTATCGTCACTTCTGAACACAGGATGGACCGTATTCACTCATGGTGGGGATCGGCGCAAAGTACCGTTTTAGCATTTTTGCCTGAACCGATCGCTCAGCATTTGCGGATTGAGAATGCCAAAGAGGCGTATCAAATTGGGCACTCGCTCAATGCGATCCATAACGGAGGGATTTTTGGAGTGGGGCTTGGGGGCGGAACTTTTAAGCTCGGATTTTTGAGTGAAGTTCATACCGACTTTGTGTTAGCTGGGATTGCCGAAGAGTTTGGATTTGTGGGGGTCTTTTTTGTCACTTTTTTGTTTATTGCATTGTTGCACCGCCTCTTTAAAATCGCCAACCGCTCTCATAACGATACCGCCTATCTGTTCAGCTTGGGGGTTGGATTGCTCATTACGTTCGCGTTTATGGTTAATGCGTATGGGATCAGCGGACTTACACCGATCAAAGGGATCTCTGTTCCGTTTTTGAGTTATGGAGGATCGGCGATGCTCGCTTCCTCGGTCGGGATAGGGATGGTGTTGATGCTTTCCAAAAAAATAGTCTACAAATCTGGAGATAAACGATGATAAAAGCACACAAGTGTGAGTGGGCACTCTGCCGAAGAGAACTAAGTATTAGCGTAGTCATCAGGATCTGTTCCAATGGCGCTTGGATAAATAAGTGAATTTAGTATTTACTGGCGGTGGCACAGGGGGGCATTTGATTGTTGCCCTGTCGTTGGCTGAAGCGGCAAAACAAAGAGGTCATCGGGTGATTTTTATCGGTTCACAATCTGGGCAGGATCGGCAGTGGTTTGGTGAGGGTCCCATTTTTGAACAGACCCATTTCCTTGATACGACCGGAGTGGTCAATAAAAAGGGATTTGGAAAAATCGGTGCGTTATGGAAAATCCTCAAAGCGGTTGTTATCTCGAAAAATCTGATTGCCGATTTTAAAGCGGATGCGGTTGTGAGTGTCGGAGGGTTTTCGGCTGCTCCCGCAGCTTTGGCGGCTGTCATTGGGAAAATCCCCCTCTATATCCACGAACAAAATGCCGTGACCGGAAAGCTAAACCGCCTTCTTCGACCCTATGCAAAAGGTTTTTATAGTTCGTATGAAGAGGGGGATGGGCATTGTGATTATCCAGTGAGTGAAACCTATTTTAAGTATGCTCGAACCCGCTCAACCGTTAAAACGATTATTTTCTTGGGTGGTTCGCAAGGGGCAAAGTTTATCAATGACTTGGCTTTAGAGATTGCTCCATGGTTACAGGAAAAAGGGATCTCTATCATCCATCAATGTGGTGCCAAAGAGGAAGAGCGTGTTAAGCACGCTTATCATGAGTTGGGTATAGTGGCTGAGGTGTATGGATTTACGACCGAAATTGCAGAGCTCATTTCACGAAGTGATTTTGCGGTAAGTCGATCGGGTGCGAGTACGTTATGGGAATTGTGTGCAGCTCGGGTTCCCGCATTTTTTATCCCTTTTCCTCATGCGGCTGGGGATCATCAATACTATAACGCTCAGTATATTATCCAAAATGATTGTGGATGGTGTGAACGTCAAAGTAATGATTTGGTCGAGAAACTGCAAAAAGCGATTTCGAGTGATATCCGAGTTAAAAGTGAAGCTCTTGCATTGCTTATCGCTCCAGAGGGTGCAGTGCGAATGATCGAGAAGATTGAAAAACTCGCTTAAATATTGGTGATTTTATGAATCACCCATAACCCAAATACTAGGATGATCGTACTTATGATTGCGACACTGATGGTTCCAGTTTCGAGTTCCATAATCGTTTACTTTTTCCATACCACCCTAAAGCAATTTCTGAACCGCTTTTGAGGTTAT
>JACXUF010000058.1 GCA_014764105.1 Sulfuricurvum sp.
CTTCCCTCCCACCCGATGTCGTACACCACAATTTCGATCAGATCACCTTTGTCCAAAAAGCACTCAGTACCACCTCCGAAATGTACGAAACGGGAATTCAGCGCCACGCATTTTGTTTCAATAACCAAATCGAGTGGTGCGATTTCGACCGCCGTTTCGGTGAATATTTTAGCGAAAAGCTTGTCCGCCCCCTCAATCTAGAGCAAAAGTTCTATTATGCGATGATGACCCACCCCCAAAACTACGTTACCGTCGTCTCTGGTTCTACTGGATCGGGGAAAACCCTCGTTGCCCTCCAAGCGGGACTTGAACTTGTCGAAGAGGGGATTGTCGAGGGGATAGTGTATGCACGCAATACCGTTACCTCCAACGACCAGGTGGCGGAACTCGGATTTCGAAAAGGGGATCAGGAGCAAAAACTCGGCTATTTCATGTATCCACTCTATTCCGCCATTAATTTTACGATCGAGCACCAAAGCAAACGCTCTATCGATGCCCGTGTGGAGTATACAGGAAACACCAACTCAGTAAAAAGAGAAAATGCAACCGAAGTATTTATGAAAAAATACAATATCGAGACGATGGACATCGCCCACCTACGCGGTACGACCATATCCCGCAAATTTGTCATCATCGATGAAGCGCAAAACATGACCAACGCAACCCTCAAACTGATTGGAACACGGATGGGGGAGGAGACACGGCTTGTCATTATGGGGGATCCAGGGCAAATTGACCATCCGTTTCTCTCAAAACGGCGCAACGCACTGGTAAGTTTACTCAATAAAGCACAACATAATAATTTTGTAGCTGGGATTCAGTTGAGACACACAATACGCTCTCAAGTAGCCGATTGGTTTGATAAGAACTTTTAGTATACTTTTCTCTTTGTGCTCGAAAAGTAGCAAAAGAGCATACCTCGATCCTAGAACGCTCGCGTGACTTCTTGCATTTCTGCATCGCACTCAGCTCTTGGTGTTGGATCGCGGGGAGTGTTTAGTTATTTTCGCATTTTGCGAAAATCATTTCATCCAATAACTTTCTGCCTTGCGACACTATACAAAGCAAGGTCGCTCGCAGTAGTGTGAAGCGACCGCCAGCGATTTGTCGCAAGGCGATTTTATTTTCGTTCTTTTCTTTTCTAACTGATGTTACGCACTTTACGTTCATAGCCCGCAAAGCATCAGGGACAAATCTCCATACAACCCCCTAAAGCTTGCCATATCTTTTGGATATGGCAAAACTCCCCCTTTTGCCCTTGATTTCATCAAGTGCATAAGGTCAGTTTTCTAAAAAGAAAAGAACATAGAAGAATTTAGATCGGAAGAACGCGGATTTTTGGCGACAATTTCTCTTTGAGAGTCGCTTCAATCGCATACAACGTCCCCGTACTCGAACTCGCACACCCCGAACACGCACCCAAATAACGGATATATACATCGATATAATCGGGTGAATCTTTAATATCGATGACCTCCATATTACCGCCATCCATAACAAGGAATTGACGAATCGACTCATCGACGACGCTGTCGATCGCTTTGATTTTTTGAACCAAAGTCATCGCTTCAAAATCACCGTGGCTTCCCGCATCGGCAGCGGCACGCATTTTCTCCTGATCCATTTCGGCACGGACATTCGCCAAAATATCAACTAGATACCAATCTCGTGGTTCATGCCCGCCCGGCTTGATACACGATTTGCAGAATCCACCAGCCTTGGTGTAATCAGTGATCTGCTCTACCGTTTTCAAATCGTTGAGTTTAATCACTTCACGCAATGTTCCGAGGCTGACACGAGCACATTCACATACGATGATTTCATCTTCAAAACTTGATTCATCAACACCAAGATAAAGACCTGCTGCTTTTTTGATAACGTCATACGCCATGACTGAACAGTGCATTTTTTGAGGCGGTACAGCTGGAACATCAGGGGTATCACGCAGTGCCATCTCAACATCAATATTGGTAATTTTAACCGCCTCCTGTACCGTTTTGCCAATGCAAAGCTCTGTCATCATATCTGAACTTGCGATCGCCGTACCGCATCCAAAACTTTTAAATTTTGATTTGACGATAACATCATTGGCGGGGTCAACTTCCCAATAGAGCCGTACCGCATCTCCACAGCTCTCCGCACCGAAATCGGCGACAATCAATTTGTGCCCTGCTGCAACAGCCTCCTCTTCGGTAATCTCCCCTTGATGCCGGGGATTGTTCATCAATGTAGTTACTTTATTTGAGTACTGATCCCAAAGGGATCCGCCCAATAGATCATTTTTTGCCATGGTGTTTTCCTTATATATCGTTAAAACTTTTTGTGATGTATTCCACATGCGGTCGCTTCACCGCCTGCAGTGGGTTGTACTTTTGCATACGAACTTGAAATAGCGCGTAAACGTTTTACAGCCGATTTAAATTTCTCAATCACATAATCGATCTCTTCATCCGTTGTAAAACGGCTAAGACTTAGGCGAATACCCGTGTGCGCCAACTCATGATCGGCACCGATCGCGAGCATAACGGTATTCGCCTCCAAATCTTCACTGGCACAAGCTGATCCAGTAGAGGCGCCAATGAGGGCGTTGTTGAGATCCCACAGCATCCCCTCTCCCTCGACACCGCGAATCGAGATCAAAATCGTATTGGGGGTCCGATTTTCACGGTTTCCAACAACCATCACATCTTCCAATTCCGCCAACAAGGCATCTTCCAAGCGATCCCGTTTGGCACGAATACTTCCCATTTTTTCTTCAATGTTCTCGGTTGCAAGTTCGATCGCTTTTCCCATACCGACGATATAAGGGACATTCAGCGTTCCCGAACGGCGCCCCCCCATGTGTTCTCCTCCGTGAAGGAGCGGGGTAAGCGCTTCGGAGTTACGGATATAGAGGGCTCCAATCCCTTTTGGACCATGAAATTTGTGCGCCGACATCGACATAAAATCGACATGAACTTCCTGCATATCGACGGGGATTTTTCCAACTGCTTGAACACCGTCGGTGTGGAACAATACACCTCGCTCTTTACAGATTTGTCCTATCTCTTTGATCGGGAAAATCATCCCCGTCTCGTTATTCGCCCACATCACCGATACAAGCGCTGTTTTTTCAGTAATAAAACTGCGAAGCGTATGGGCCTCGACGACCCCCTGATCATTAACCGGCAAGTAAGTTACCTTAACCCCTTGCTCTTCGAGAAATTTACAGGTGGAGAGAACCGATGGATGCTCCACTTCAGTAGTGACAATATGGTTTTTATCGCCATTAAGGATTTTATCGACCCATACCGATTTGAGCACCCAATTATTGGATTCTGTCGCACATGAGGTGAAGATGATATCATCGTTATCGCTTGCGTTGATCGCTTTATACATCTGATTGATCGCTTTGGTAATGGCGGGATGAGATGCCGTTCCATAACGGTGAAGTGAGTTCGGGTTTCCGTAGATTTCACTGAAAAACGGGATCATCGCTTCGGCAACGGCAGGATCAACCATTGTCGTCGCATTATTGTCCAAATAGACGTGCATATTATGCTCCTCGGTAATAAAAGAGTAAATTACTCTTGTTTAGCTTTTGGGATGATAGTGCAAACGACGTTATACTAACCTTAAAGGTTTTTTATATTTAGGATTGCTTAAGGAAGAGATCAATTCCCCATTAATGCTATGAGCTGATCAACCGTATCGTTAAAATCACTTTTGAACCTTGCCCCTTGCGAGAGAAACGCTTCCATCTTCTCTTTTTTGGCGATCGCCTCATCAAGTTCTTTGTCAGTTCCGCGGACATACGCGCCGATACGGATCAACATCTCATTCTCTTTTAACAGTGTATAAAGACGACGAAAACGGCGGACGGCCGCAAAATGTTCAGGAGAGATAATATCGTTCATTACCCGTGAGGCTGAGTTGAGGATATGAATAGGGGGATATAACCCAAAATCGGTAAGTTCTCGAGAGAGGACAATGTGTCCATCGAGAATTGAGCGCGACTGATCGGCAATTGGATCGGACATATCATCCCCCTCGACGAGAACCGTAAAAAAAGCGGTGATTGAGCCACTCCCCTCCTCTTTGCCTGCACGCTCCATTAGTTGTGGCAACAGCGTCAATGAAGAGGGGGGATACCCTTTAGAGGTTGGAGGCTCACCGAGGGCTAGACCGATCTCGCGCTGCGCCATCGCAAAACGGGTCACCGAGTCCATCATAAAAAGGACATCTCTCCCTTGAGCTTTGAAATACTCCGCTACGCTCATCGCGCTGAATGCCCCATATTTTCGCATCAACGGCGAATCATCACTCGTCGCGACAATCAAAACGGTATTTTCCAGATTGCCCCCGAGGCTTTTTTCGATAAATTCAGGAACCTCGCGCCCCCGCTCACCGATGAGGGCAACCACCTTGATCGGAGCATCGGCACCACGAACGATCATCCCCATCAGCGTCGATTTCCCTACACCACTCCCCGCAAAAATCCCCAATTTTTGCCCTTTGCCGCACGTAAGCAATCCATCGATCGTTTTTACTCCAACGCCAAAAACCTCATCGATCATCCCCCGCTTCATCGCGGCGATCGGAGATTTGATAATCGACTCAAGATGGGTTCCTCCGATCGGCCCCTTCCCGTCAATTGGGTTCATAAACGGATCAACAACCCGTCCAAGCAATCCATCTCCCACCTCAATCATCATTCCACTTTGGTTCGGATAGACTTTGTCTCCCGCCCGAAACCCCTCGACAAAACGAAACGGGGTGATAAAAAAACGGTTACGCTCTACTTCACTCACCATCCCAAGCGCCTCGGCACCACTCGTTTCCGAAACCATCACCACCGTATCACCGATACTCACATGAAGCCCTTCGGCGATGATGACGGTTGGGCTGATTTTGCTCACCGTACCGAATACGGTGATCAGCTTTTCAACCCCCAAACGGCTACGTAGTGTTTTAAGCGACATGATCTAGTAGCGGCTGACGGTCGAAGAGTTAATGAGGCTAAAAAACTCGCCACGCGTTTTCTCATCCTTCTTGAAAAGACCTCTGAGAGCACTCGATGTCGTTGTGGAGCAGATTTTTTCTACTCCGCGCATCTCCATACACATATGGCGTGCTTGGATCACCACTGCAACCCCTTTGGGCTCGACCGTTTCCATCAACGCATCGGCAATCTGTTCAGTAAGCTGTTCTTGGATCTGCATCCGGCGGGCAAACACATCGACGACTCGAGGGATTTTGGAGAGACCCACCACTTTTCCATTGGGAATATAGGCAACATGCGCCCGACCGATGATCGGCAGTAGGTGGTGTTCACACGTGGAGTAAAATTCGATATCTTTGACCAACACCATCTCATCGTTCGAAGATTGGAACAGTGCCGAATTTAGAATAATTTGCGGGTCTTCCTTATATCCACCAAACATGAATTCGTACGCTTTGAGGACTCGGTATGGAGTTTTGATGAGCCCTTCACGGTTTACATCCTCGCCGACATAGCTGATCATCGTTTTGACCGCTTCTTCAAAATCGTATTGCTGTTTCGTATTTGACATCTAATTATCTTCCAAAAAATATATTTCTCTTATCACTTTATCAGAGCTTTGCTTTTATTTTGATTCAGCGAACCATTAACCCTTTTTGGATATTATTGTAACCATTTAGTCTAAAACAGAGACGCCAACAAAGGGATTCAATGCAAATTACAACCAATAAAATTGACTCAGCTAACGCAAAAATCAATGCAGCTATCACACGCAAAACGATCGATGCGAACATCGAAAAAATCGCCAACCAACTCTCCAAAGAGGCAAAAATTGCAGGTTTCCGCAAAGGAAAAGTACCAGTAAGTGTCATTAAAAAACAATACGGCGAGCGCTTAGTTCAAGATGCCGAAGCACAAGCACTTCGTGATCTTTTAAACGCAGGGCTCGCAGAGATGGCAATCGCTGCGGATACACTGATCGGCGAACCACAAATCGCTAAGTTCGAAAAAACAGATGACGGCATTAATGTCGAAGTGGTAATCGCAACCCGTCCAGCGATTGAACTCGGTGATTACGCCGCCATGGTACCGGAGGTAGAAAAACCTACTATCAGCGATGAAGAGGTCACTACACGTATCGAAGAGTTGGCATTAGCACAAGCGCCTTTGGTCAATGTCGACGAAGATCGCGCACTCGAAAGTGGCGATACAGCCCTCATAGATTTTGAAGGATTTGTGGATGGTGAAGCGTTTGAAGGTGGAAAAGCTGAAGGGTTCAGCCTACGCCTTGGAAGCGGCCAATTCATCCCTGGTTTTGAAGATCAAGTGATAGGGATGAAAAAAGATGAAGAGAAAACGATCGATGTAACCTTCCCTGAAAACTACGGCGGAGCAAAACTTGCCGGAAAAGCGGCTCAATTCAAAGTGAAAGTCAACGCGATCCAAACTAAAGAAGCGGTTACAATCGATGATGAACTAGCGAAGAAAATGCTCCCAGGTTACGAAGACGCAAACGTTGAGATGCTCAAAGAAAAAGTAAAAGAGCAGCTTGAGAGCGAAGCGATGAGCATCAAGTACAACGATGAACTTAAACCAAATCTCATGGAAACATTTGTAAACGCATTCACAATCGATCTTCCGGAATTCATCGTCGAGCAAGAGATGGACATGGCTCTCAACAAAAAAGCGCGTGAGCTCAGTGAAGCGGAACTCGAAGAGCTCCGTAACGATGCGGAAAAAGTGAAAGAAATGCGCGAAACCTTCCGTAATGATGCGTGCCGTGCAGTCAAAGCAACGTTCATCGTTGATGCATTGGCCAAAGCGGAAAATATCACCGTAGGGGAACAAGAGCTTCTCCAAACCATCTATTACGAAGCAATGCAAATGGGTCAAGATCCTGCGGCAGTCTACAAACACTACCAAGAATCAGGTTACCTACCGGCAATCCAAATGGCGATGATCGAAGATCGCGTCCTTAGTAAATTGCTCAACGACAAAATCAAGTAATCACAATGAATTACATCCCATACGTTATCGAAAAAACAGGACGAGGGGAAAGATCATATGATATCTATTCTCGTCTTCTCAAAGATCGAATCATCATGCTCAGCGGTGAAGTGCATGATGGAGTTGCCTCGTCGATTGTAGCGCAGTTACTATTTCTCGAAGCGGAAGATCCGACCAAAGATATCTACTTTTACATCAACTCCCCAGGCGGTGTTATCACTTCGGGGATGGCAATTTATGACACGATGAACTACATCCGTCCCGATGTCTGTACTATCTGCATTGGACAAGCGGCATCAATGGGGGCATTTTTGCTCAGTTCGGGAACCAAAGGGAAACGCTATGCCCTCCCTCATGCACGGATCATGATTCACCAACCTCTCGGTGGAGCCCAAGGTCAAGCGACCGATATCGAAATCCAAGCCAAAGAGATTCTCCGTATGAAAGCGGAACTCAACGAAATTTTAGCCTCGAACTGCGGTCAGAGTGTGAAAAAATTGGAAAAAGATACTGATCGAGACAATTTCATGTCAGCCACTGAAGCGGTAACCTATGGTATCATTGATGAAGTGTTGATCCAAAAAGAAAAAGACGAAAAATAAAGGCGAACAGATGGCAGGACTCAGTGATCTCAAACGTTCACAAC
>JACXUF010000059.1 GCA_014764105.1 Sulfuricurvum sp.
CCCCTTGAACTCATGTGAAACGGAGATAAACGAAAACTTATTTAACGTTCTCTGCCCAGTATTGACGAACAAGGTTGGTCGCTTCAACAGAGAGAGGAATATATCCCAATTTTTCCGCCGCTTTATCACCATTGCGGAATGAGTAGTCGAAAAATTTGATAACCTCTGCATTCACTTCAGGTGTTTCACGTGGCATAAGGATATAAGTTGCCGCTACTATCGGATAGGTTGAATCCCCTTTTCCCGCTACGAGTGAACCATAGAAGTGATCTTTTTTCGTCCATGATGCGTTATTAATCGCATTTTGGAAGTTTGCTCTACGTGCAGTTACCCATTTACCGCTCGCTGTTTGCAACGTAGCTGCTGGTAGGTTATTTTTCTCTTTGTACGAGGTTTCGATGTATCCGATAGAGTATGGAGTTTGTTTGATGATGTTCGTCACCCCTTCGTTCCCTTTTCCGCCGACACCGACAGCCCAACCGATCGCTTTACCAGTTCCGAATTTGCTTTTCCACATCGGTGAAACATTGCTCAAATAGTCTGTAAATACGTGAGTCGTACCTGATCCGTCTGAACGGTGCGCTACAACGATTTTTTGTGCTGGAAGGTTCAACCCTGGATTGTCAGCAACGATTTTTGGATCGTTCCACATGGTGATAGTACCTGCGAAGATTTCAGCAACAACGCTGTTTTTGAGTTTCAACGCTTCATCTTTAACACCTGGGATGTTATGTGCTACTACAAGTGAACCAAATACAGCAGGAAACTGCCAAAGTTTTGATGCTGCAAGCTCTTTTGGAGTCAATGGGGCATCGGTTGCACCAAACTGTACAACGCGCTCAGTAATTTGTTTAATACCGCCGCCTGAACCGATTGATTGGTAGTTGACACGAGTTTTGGTCGCTTTTTGGTAGTTGTATGCCCAATCATAATAACATGGAGCTGGGAACGTAGCACCCGCGCCGTTGATTTTTTCAGCCGCTACCATCGATGTCGCTGCGATCGCTGCGATCACCAAACCTTTGGTTACTTTTTTTAGCATAATGGAATCCTTTTGGAATTTTTGATAGCGACATTGTAAAGTGGTGAGGTAACGATTCGATTACAAAAGTGGGGCAGTGATTGTAATCTCTCGGTTATAAATGCTCGTTATAATCGCGCACATCATTAATATATCAAAGGCGCACTCATGCTACCACGTTATGAAAACAAACTAATCGAGATTCGGGGGATGATTTCGGTTTTGCTATCTCAAATTATCCTCTCCAGCGAAGAGACTTTGACGGCGTTCGAACACAACAAACACGATCTGTTTGAAAACTCACGCACTTACGTGAAAAATCTCCAAAGTGATACTAATAAAATCGACAACGAGATTATCAAAACATTTGCCCTGTTCGGTCCAGAAGCCGATGAGCTCCGTCTCCTCGTCGCCTATCTCAAAATGACCAACGAAATCGAGCGTATCGGCGATGGGATCAAAAAATATAGTCGCCGCCTCCAAGAGCACTGCATGGGTGGATGTGATATGTCGATTATAACCCAAGCGATCATTCAGCTGCACAAAACGACAATCAATGCGTTACAATACATTCTAGAGTGTCTCAACAACATCGAAACGTGTGACGCGGATGACACCTACCGCAAAGTGATGGTCGAAGAGTCCAAAAATGATGATCTCTTCTCTATTATGGAAAAAGAACTCCTCAACCTCATTATCGATGCTAATGAACTCGCAGTAGAGTATGTGAAAGTTTTGGGGACACTTCGCAAATTAGAGCGTATCGGAGATCGCACCGTCAATATCGCCTCTTTGATGCTCTATGCGCAAAAGGGGGGAGAACTCAATCTCCATAGTTGATCAACATGCGGTTTGAGTCGAAATTTATCTAAAAAGGGGTTAGCGGTGGAAACTCTCATCGTGATTGTTGAGGATGAACAGGATATTTTGGAGTTGATGGAGTTTCACCTCGCCAAAGAGGGGTATGAGACGATCGGCTTTCTCAACACCAAACACGTTCAGGCCGCCCTCGAAGAGGAGAGGGTCGATCTCATCATCATGGATCGTAATCTACCAGGTGTGGAAGGATCGGAGTTTATCGAGAGCATCCGCAAAAAAGGGATCCAAACACCGGTCATTTTCGTCAGCGCCAAAAACAAAGACGAAGAGATCGAACAAGGATTCGAGCGGGGTGGCGATGATTACATCACCAAACCTTTCAGCATGAAAGAGCTGATCTTGCGGGTTAAAGCGGTATTAAGACGTACCCAGAAAAAACCAAAAGATGGGTTGCTCACCTATCGGGACATTACCCTCAATCTCGCCGCCCGTACCGTTACCATCGAGGGGAATCCGGTCGAACTCACCAAACTCGAATTCGATCTGCTCCACGCCCTCATCCTCAACGAAAATATCGTTTTAGAGCGTAATTATCTCCTCGAACATGTTTGGGGAGCCGATGAGGTGTATCAAGACCGCACCGTCAACGTCGCCATCAACCGTCTCAAAGAGAAAATCGATCCCGATAAGAGCAAAGAGTATATAAAAACAGTCCGAGGAGTCGGTTACACCCTGTGCTAAAAATCCATCAGATTTTCTTCTTCAACATCCTCGGTCTTTTTATGGTGGCACTCATTGTTGCTTCGTTAATGAGTTACTATACCCTCAAATCGTTGATTATCCACGAGAGTGAAGAGCGGCTGGTTGAACATATCTCTCTGCTAGAGCCTTTGCTCATCTCCACCAACGATTTTGACCGCTTTGTCGCCCGAGTATCAGGGAAAACGTTTCTGCGAGTCACCATCATCGATGAAGAGGGGAGTGTGATCGCTGAGAGTGATGGTGACAAAACGGCAATGGAAAATCACGTCGGACAACTCGAAATCATGGAAGCGATGAGCAAACCTTATGGTGTCTCGGTTCGATATTCCAACACAATCAATAGCGATTTTATCTACGTTGCCCGTAAAATAGTGACACCAAAAAAAACGTTTTATATTCGTCTTGCCATGAGCTTAGAGAAGGTAATGGATCATTTTTATACCCTATGGATACAGCTCGTGGGGGCGTTTAGCGTGCTGGTCGCAATTGCCCTCATCATCGCCTATAACATCTCCAAAAAAGCCCACTATGATATCCTCCAGATCACCCATTTTCTCGATCAGGTATCGGCAAAAAATTACAAAGCAATTCTCAAACCCCAATATTTCAGAGAGTTTCTCCAAATCTCGATCATGCTCAAAAATTTGGTCAAAAAACTCCACAACCGAGACAAACAAAAACGGAAACATACCGCCAAGCTCCGACTCATCAACAAACAGCAAAACGATATTCTTTCGGCGATCAGTCATGAGTTCAAAAACCCTATCGCCGCAATCATGGGGTATGCTGAGACCCTCCAAGACGATCTACATCTTGATCCGAAAATCAGAGCTAAATTTCTCGATAAAATCCTCTCCAATACCCAACGGATCACACACATGCTAGAGCGCCTCTCCCTTTCGGTCAAATTGGAGAACAACGACCTCCAGATTAAACCGAACGAATTTGACCTCAGTGGTGTCTGTATCGATACCATCTCGATTTTACAAGCCAAATATCCCCATCGAACCATCACGTTCAACGGTGGCACCAAAACGGTATTCGCCGATCGAACAATGATCGAACTGATCGTCACCAACCTCGTCGATAACGCCCTCAAATACTCCGAAGAGGAGGTATTGATCACCCTTGGCGATACCACCCTCAGCGTTAGCGACAAAGGGATCGGAATCGCCCCCTCCGAACTCGATAAAATCACCTCCAAGTTCTATCGCGTCCAAAAAAACCGATGGGACAACTCGATGGGGCTAGGGCTCTCTATCGTCAGTTACATCCTCAAACTTCACGATTCGACGCTCAATATTCAAAGCACACTAGGTGTCGGATCAACCTTTAGTTTCTCGCTGGAGAACATGGTGCGCACAAAGGGAAATCCAAAAAAATGATCTCTCTTGGCGAACCCATCGCAGAGGTGATCAACCATCTCAACTCCCATGGGATCAGATCGATTTTGGTGGGGGGATTCGTGCGGGACCATTTGAGCGGACATTCCAATAACGATTTGGATATCGAACTTTATGGAGTAACGTCGCTCGAAGCACTCGAAGCGCTCCTCCGCCCTTTCGGAAAACTAGGTGTATACGGTAAAAGTTTCGGTGTTTTGAGACTCACCTATGGGGACTACACTATCGATTTTTCTCCTCCCCGCACCGAATCCAAATCGGGAGTAGGACACACTGGATTTGATATGGTGTGGTACAGTGATCTGAGCTTTGAACAAGCCTCTCGCCGACGCGATTTCACGATCAACGCCATCGGATACGACCCTATCGCCCAAAACTTCCTCGACCCGTACGGGGGGATTGATGATCTACATTCCAAAATACTTCGGTGTGTCGATCGGCAAACGTTTGTCGATGATCCGCTACGGATTTTGCGCGCCATGCAGTTTGCCGCACGATTTGAACTAGAGTGTGATCCCGTACTAATCGAATTGTGCCGTTCGATGATCGACAACGGCGCTCTCCAAGAGCTCCCCAAAGAGCGGATTTTCGAGGAGTTCAAAAAACTCCTCCTCCAAAGCAAGCGCCCCTCTATCGGTTTAGAGCTCCTCAAAGCAATGGGGGGACTCTCTTTTTTTGCCCCCCTAGATGAACTCGTCCATACACCTCAAGACCCAACAACCCATCCGGAGGGTTCGGTATGGGTGCACACCCTTATGGCACTCGATATGATGGCAACATTCAGAAGCGGACAATGGCGAAAAGATATGGTGCTGATGCTCGCCATATTGCTCCACGACATTGGAAAACCTAAAACGACCATCACCGTTGATGGGATAGTGATTGCCCCAAAACATGCCGAGATTGGGGTAGAACTTTCCCAAAGATGGCTAGAGAAGATCACTGAGGATAAAGCTCTGATAGAGAACATCCTCCCCCTCATCCACTATCACGGATCACCGAGCAAACTGTTCCGATCAAATGGCAGTGGTAGCGATATCCTCCGTCTCAGCACCCATGTTTGCATCGACAATTTGATTCTCATTGCCTCAGCCGATTATTTCGGACGCGATTTCTGCGGAGAGAGACCAATACGTTTCGAAGCTGGAGAATGGCTTTATCGGTGCGCAGAGTCTTTGGGGGTATTATACACCCCCCCAGCACCGCTCCTGCAGGGGCGCGATCTGATCGCTGTCGGATTAACCCCTTCTGCACACTTTACAATGATCCTTAATGACGCATTTGAGGCTCAGCTGGATCAACGTTTCTCTACCCACGATGAAGCGGTTTCGTGGTTGGAGAGCTATTTGGTAACAAAGCTGTAATCAACTTGGATTAAAATTCCCCCTAATTTTCTAAGGCAAGGCTTGGCATGATTGATAAAATTTTTCTTAATATGACCCGCACCAGCGCACTGCTAATCCTCTTCATCGTCGCATGGATTTTTGTGGTTCTCTTTAATCAGTCCACCGAAGCGATGCAGACGTTTGGTCTGGATTTCATCACCAAAGATGAATGGGCACCAAATGTTGACAAATTTGGTGCGTATGCGGCCATCTTCGGTTCGGTCGCATCAACTTTTTTGGCGATGCTTCTCTCCATCCCTGTTGCGATTGGAGTTGCCATTTTCCTGAGCGAAATCGCTCATGATAAGATTAAAGGGTTCTTTGGTGTGAGCATCGAACTTCTCGCCGCAATACCCTCTGTCATCTATGGTATGTGGGGGCTCTTTTTCTTCGTACCCATTTTACGTGATCTTTTCGGCGGTATGGGGATCAGTCTTTTGGCGGCAGGGATCGTTTTGGCGATCATGATTTTGCCATTTATGGCAGCGGTTACCCGCGATGCGATGAACACTACCCCCGATATCCTCAAAGAGTCGGCGTACGCTCTGGGCGGAACTCAATGGGATGTCATCAAAGACGTTATCATCCCTTATGCCAAAGCAGGGATCATCGGATCACTCATCCTCGCACTCGGACGTGCGATCGGTGAGACGATGGCGGTAACATTTGTCATGGGGAATGTCCACCACACCCCAAGCTCGATCATGGATCCGACAACATCGATTCCAGTAACTCTTGCCAACGAATTTACCGAAGCCGACAGTTCACTCTATTTCTCCAGCCTTTTTGGTCTTGCGCTCACCTTGCTCATCATGAGCTTCGTCGTGATCGCGATTGCGAAATTCTACTTTTTGCGTAAAGTGAGGAAAGGACAATGACCGCAACACAAAAACGGATCATTATCAATAAAATCGCTCTCGGCTTCTCAACCCTGAGTGCCATTATCGCTCTTGGATTTTTGTTTTGGATTCTTTCGGTATTGGTCATGAAAGGGATTGACGCTCTCAACTGGAACATCTTCATCTTCGAGGGTTCCCCTCCAGGATATGAAGACAGCGGTCTCAAACACGCTCTCGTAGGTCAGGTGATTTTGATCGGATTGGCGACAATGATCGGTGTTCCGCTGGGGATTATGGCAGGAACGTACTTGAGCGAATACGGCAAAAGTTCGAAACTTGCCCATACGATTCGCGACATCAGCGACATCATGATGTCAGCCCCCTCAATCGTTGTCGGGGCGTTCGTCTATGCGGTTGTCGTTATGCCAATGGGGCATTTCAGCGCATGGGCGGGGGCAATTGCGTTGGCGATCATTATGATCCCCATTATCTTGCGCACCACCGATGATATGCTTCAGCTCGTACCACACACCTTGCGTGAAGCGGCATTTGCTCTGGGTGCACCCAAGTACAAAGTAATCATGGACGTTGTCTATCGCGGTGCCAAAGCGGGGATTTTGACGGGGGTACTGTTGGGTATCGCCCGTGTCGGAGGGGAGACGGCACCACTTCTGTTTACCTCATTTAATGACAACTTTTTCACCACCGATCTGAACGAAGCGATGCCTTCACTCACGGTGACGATGTTCAATTATGCGATCAGCCCGTATGAGGATTGGCAGCAGCTCGGATGGGCGGCGGCATTCATCCTCTCGATGTTTATTCTCGGACTCAATATTTTCGGACGACTAATTCTCCATTTCGGCAAAAGGAAGTAAACCACTATGGCAAGTATCATTGAAATACCCAAAGAACAATGCGCACTCAACGTACGCGATTTTGAATTCACCTACAAAGGAGCCCCTGCTCCGAGTTTGAAAAAAATCACGATGCCGATTGCCAAACACTCAGTTACTGCATTGATCGGACCATCAGGATGTGGAAAGACAACACTGTTGCGTTCATTCAATCGTATCCATGACCTCTATCCGGGTAACACCTACAAAGGGGAGATAGAGTTTGAAGGGCGCAACATCCTCAGTGACAAAGAGGATTTGATCCATCTTCGTACCAAAATCGGGATGATTTTCCAAAAACCGACCGCGTTTCCAATGTC
>JACXUF010000202.1 GCA_014764105.1 Sulfuricurvum sp.
ACCCATCCTTGGACGATAAATCCATTGTTGTCGACAAAGTTTCCGGCTGCATCAAATTTGAAATCCCCTGAACGGCTATATTTATAGGTATTTCCACCATCCGATGATACGATAAAAAAACCGTCCCCTTGGATAGCGACATCGGTATTTTTGTCGGTATTTTGGATAGAGCCTTGAGAATGGATACGTGTTATGGAGTTGACGGAGGAACCAAGACCGATTTGGACGGCATTTTTACCTCCGAGTTCCCCTTGGGGGGCGGTAGCAATTTGATTGGTTTGTGCCAATAGATCGGAGAAATTTGCGCGGGAATATTTATATCCGATGGTATTAACGTTAGCGATATTGTTCGATTCAACGTCCATTGCGATTTGATGGGCTTGGAGACCGGTAACTCCCGAGAAAAGAGATCGTAACATGATACGTCCTTTGTGACAAAGTAAAAATTACAAGCAAAAAATATTCCAAATTAGCGATGCATTGAGATCGCTTTTTGGATCATCTCATCGACAGTGGTAATAATTTTTGAATTGGCCTGATAGGCGCGCTGCATGATGATCATATCGGTAAGCCCTACGTCAAGCCGAACATTGGAGTTTTCAAGTTGTCCGCTATTGATAATGGCTCCGGTGATGATATTTCCATCAGCATCAGTCCAAAAGAGCGGTTTTCCACTATCGCCGCTCTCTTGGAATTCCGTATTTCCGATACGGTTGAGCCCTTGGTCATTTTGAAAATGATAAATCGCAATTCGACCGATGGCGCTTTGGCGACCGTTGGAGAAATCGGCAACAATAACGCCGTTTTGATTGATCCCGTATTTTGTCAAGACTCCACCAGAAACACCGTCAGAACTGGATGATCCGCTTGCGGCAAGGCCATCGACGGAGATAACGCCATTAAAGCTGCTTCCCAGATCAACCGCTACTGGCATGCCATCATTATCTACAGACGTGATGCTGCAACTGCTAAGCCCTCCGCTTTTGTCGAAAATCGCTTGACCGGTCTGTGTATCGTAGACTTTGCTCCCATCGTTGGAAGTAACAGTAGCGACAATATCCCATGCTACGCCCGTTGTCGGTTGAGTGGCGCTTTGGGTAAAGGTCAATTTCAAATGGTTTCGCTCATTATTACCGCTGATAACATTGGCACTGATTGTATGCACCTGATTGTCCGGTGGCAAATTTCCGAAAAATTGCGCTTTGGTTGTCGGTTCGACCGGATAAGCTAGACGCGTTGGAAATTCTAGTATTCCTTGCGAATCAACCCCTTTGAGCTCTACTTCATT
>JACXUF010000060.1 GCA_014764105.1 Sulfuricurvum sp.
GCAGAGTTTGACGGAAGAGCAAAAATCTGTAAAGTCAATACTGACGAGGAGCAAGATATTGCGGTTAAATACGGAATCCGCTCTATCCCGACGATCCTTTTCTTCAAAAACGGTGAAGTAGTAGAACAGATGGTGGGTGCCGCTTCCAAACAGGCGTTTGCAGATAAATTGAACGCTCTTCTCTAAGAAACGACGTGGCAGTAGGGAGAGCGAAAAATTTTTTCTCCCTCTCCACCCTCCTCGCCTCTTTTTTTGGTGCCGCGATGATCGCTGGTGCTTTTGCCTATTTTAACTACAAATTTTCCGAATATAAATTTATCGATTTTAAAGAATGGGTTTTCTATCAGGAAAAAGAAATTTTTACCCCGAGTGCAGAGAATTATATCGTCGTTTTCTACAGCTCCAAACAGCCTGGTATGGTTGAAAAACTGATGGATGCTAAAGCGCAGTATCCTATTTTGGCTGTTGATTATTACCAAAAAGCTCCCCCATCAAACGGACGGATAATATTTTTACGTGCTGGAACTGATACCTCTTTAAAATTTATTCAACGCTTTAATATTTATCATTCTCCAACAGTTTTTACTATCAAAAAAAACAAAGATACCCTTTATAAACAAGACAGTATGATACGTGAATTTGACACGTTGGAGGGATTTTCAACGCTCTTTGAATCACTGTAAGCGGTTTGGATTTATTTTGAGATAGAGGGGGGATTTTATATGTTGGATTGTGCGATTATCGGAGGAGGACCAGCAGGTTTAACTGCGGGACTGTATACAACGCGTGGCGGTTTGGATAATGTCATCATGTATGAAAAAGGTCTTCCAGGCGGTCAGATCACGATGAGTTCCGAGATCGAGAACTATCCTGGGGTAACTGGGCATATTACGGGGATGGATTTGATGATCCCTTGGCCGGAGCAGTGTCAAAAATTCGGTCTCAAACACGAGATGGCAGAAGTGAGTCGCATCAGTCGTCGAGAGGATGGGATCTTTTTGGTTCATAAATCAGACGGTACCTCCGAAGAGGCTAAAAGTGTGATCGTTTGTACCGGTTCGACTCCGAAACGTGCCGGATTTACAGGAGAAGATACTTTTTTTGGACGCGGAGTTAGTACGTGTGCGACGTGCGACGGGTTTTTCTATAAAAACAAAGAGGTGGCTGTGATCGGGGGTGGTGATACCGCTTTGGAAGAGGCACTCTATTTGGCAAAAATTTGCACCAAAGTCTATTTGATCCACCGACGTGATGGGTTTCGTGCAGCACCCAATACAATTGCTCGAGTCAAAGCGTCGGAGAATATCGAATTGGTGCTCAATGCTGTTCCAGAAGAGGTATTTGGCGGTGCAATGGGGGTTGATGGGATTAGGGTGAAACTTCAAGATGGTTCGATTCGCCAGATCGATGTTCCAGGTGTCTTTACGTTTGTCGGACACAACGTCAATAATCAAGTGCTTATCCAAGAAGATGGGAGTTTCTTGTGTGAGATGACACCGTGGGGTGAAGTCAAAGTTGATTTGAATATGAAGACATCAATCCCAGGACTTTTTGCCGCCGGAGATCTGCGTGAATCGGCGCCAAAGCAGGTTGTATGTGCTGCTGGTGATGGTGCGGTAGCGGCATTGCAGGCGATCGCTTACGTCGACGGTCATCAGCTTTAGGGGGTTGTAGGGACATTTGCACCTGCCACTTTACGGGCTTTGCTCGTAAAGTGCGTAACATCGGTTATTTACACCCTTTTAAAGACGAAAAGGGTAAAATGTCTCTACTAACTGTTATAGAGGGGTGTCGTGATGATGAGAGCTGGAGTATTTGGTGCTGGCGGACGAGTCGGAAAACTGTTGATTGGTGATCTACACTGTGAGAGTGAAATCTCTTTGGGGGCGGTCTATGTCCGAAATGAACTCAATTTTTCGATTGACCCCTCGGTATTGGTTACCAATGATATGGCGACGTTGCTAAAAGGGTCTGATGTTATCATCGATTTTTCATCGCCTGAAGCGACTCAGGCTTTGCTTGAAAAAGCGATCGACCATCCAAAACCGCTCGTTATTGGTACTACGGGGTTGGATCAACACCAGATGAATCTTCTCAAAACCGTCAGTGAGTCGATGCCAATTCTCTATGCTACCAATATGTCTTTGGGGGTTGCGTTGCTCAATAAACTGGTGTATACGGCTGCGAAAACATTGGAAGGGTTTGACATTGAGATCGTCGAGCAGCATCACCGTCACAAAAAAGATGCTCCGAGTGGTACCGCTTTGACATTAGCTTATTCTGCGGCAGCTGGACGCGATCTGGATTTGGATGCGGTTCGTGTCAGCGGTCGCAATGGAAACATTGGTGAGCGTACGAAAGATGAAATTGCGGTGATGGCATTGCGCGGCGGGGATATCGTCGGTCGCCATACGGTCGGTTTTTATAATGATGGTGAGTTCATAGAGCTTCATCATACGGCTACGAGTCGTAATACATTCTCTAAAGGTGCCATTCGTGCAGCGAAATGGCTGGTCGGAAAACCAAACGGTCTTTACACCATTCAAGACTGTTTAGAACTAGCATAAGGGAACAAAAGTGCGTAGCTTAAACGAAAAGTGTGCAGTAGTTGGTATTTTCGACCATCCGGAAGCTTCCAAACTTGCCTATTTCTCGCTTCATGCTCTCCAGCATCGCGGTCAGGAAGCAGCAGGTATCTCTACTGGAGATGGAACTAAACTCTACACTATCAAAGATCGCGGTCTAGTAACGCAGGTTTTTGACAATCAAAAACTCCAAACCCTCAAAGGGGATATGGCTATCGGTCATACCCGCTACTCCACTGCAGGAGATGATTCGATCCTTGATGCTCAACCGGTATTTGCCCGTTACGATTTGGGTGAGATGTCGATCGTTCACAACGGTAACCTTACTAATGCCAAAGAGGTTCGAGATGCTCTCATCAAAAAAGGGGCAATTTTTCAAACCTTTATGGATACCGAAAATCTGATTCATTTGATTGCAAAAAGTGATCAGCACCACCTTGCCGATCGGATCATTGATGCGGTTAAAAAGATTGAGGGGGCATACTCGCTGATTTTCCTCAGCCGTACCAAAATGTTCGCGATGCGTGATCCGCACGGATTCCGTCCATTGAGCCTAGGACGTGTCGGTGATGGCTACGTTGTCGCATCTGAAACATGTGCATTTGATCTCATCGGTGCGGAGTATATTCGTGATGTCGAGCCAGGCGAATTGCTGATTTTTGAAAAAGGGAAAGCCCCTAAATCGATCAAAGTGTTCGAATCAACGCCGAAACACTGTATTTTTGAATACGTCTATTTCGCTCGTCCAGATTCAAATGTCTATGGGCAAAATGTCTATGAGATGCGTAAATCGATGGGGAAAGAGTTGGCAAAAGAGTATCCTATACAAGCCGATATGGTTGTTCCGGTTCCCGATGGGGGTGTCCCTGCGGCAATCGGCTATTCGCAACAAAGCGGTATCCCATATGAGATGGCGATTATGCGTAATCACTACATCGGACGCACCTTCATTGAACCGACTCAAGAGATGCGAGACTTGAAAGTCAAAATGAAACTCTCCCCGATTGAGGATTTGATCAAAGGGAAAAGTTTGATCGTCGTTGACGATTCGATCGTCCGTGGTACGACGAGTCGTCAGATCGTCCGTATGCTCAAAGCGGCGGGTGCGAGAGAGGTTCACATGCGGATCTCTAGCCCTCCTACTACCGATCCGTGTTACTACGGTGTCGATACTCCTGACAAAGAGAAACTGATTGCCGCGAATATGACCAATGAAGAGATTTGCACCTTTATCGAAGCTGACTCACTTGGATATTTGAGCAATGAAGCACTTTTGCGCAGTGTTAACGGCAAACAAGAGAACTACTGCACAGCCTGTTTTACGGGCAAATATATTATTTAGGGATCTCCGATGCGGGAGCAGATTTTTACATTTGGGCAATACCTGCATCGAAAATTCGGAACCAAAGTCTCTAAGGTTCCCGTCTCCATCTCTGGATTTACCTGTCCTAATATTGACGGAACCATCGCCAAGGGGGGATGTACCTTTTGTGAAAATGACTCCTTTAGTCCGAGTCTAGATCGTGCCCGTCCTCTCAAAGGTTTTTTTCTCAATCTCTCTTCGGCAACTAATCCGTATTTGGAAAAACAGCTCGAGCAGCTCGAATGGCAGTTTAATGCTCTTTCTCAGAAGCTTCATAACGACAATGGTGCCGACAAATTCATCGTCTATTTTCAAAGTTTTACCAATACCTATGCACCTCTTGAAACATTGAAAGCTTTGTATGAAAAAGCGCTCTCTTTGGATAATGTAGTTGGTATCAGTATTGGAACTCGCTCAGACAGTATTAGTGATGAGACGTTGGCATATTTAGCAGAACTCTCTAAGCAAACTGAGTTATGGGTCGAATTTGGTATCCAGTCGATTTACGATGCAACGCTAGAGCGTATCAATCGAGGACACGACAGCTCCAATGTTCAAGAGACGATTCGTAAAGCCAAAGCATTGGGATTGAATGTGTGCGGCCATCTCATCTTTGGTTTGCCCGGTGAGGATAAAGCAATGATGCTGGAGACGGCGAAAGTTGCCTATTCTCTTGGAATCGATTCGGTGAAATACCATCCACTCTATGTGGTCAAACGGACGGCGTTGGCAAACGAATACGCTCGTGGTGAGTTTGAACCGATATTAGAAGAGCTCTATTTGGAGGTACTTACGGAGGCGTTGCTTTTAAAGCCATCTTATGTGAGTGTTCAGAGGCTTAGCGCAGGGATAGATGATGAGACTCTTATCGCGCCGCTTTGGTGTAAAGAGAAGAATTCACAACTAAAAGCGATCAATGGCGCACTTAAATCGGTAGGGCTGAAATATTAGCCTCTATTAGTGGGCAAAGATTTGGGTAAATTGGCTAACCCCTTTGAAATAAGGGGGGTAATCAAGCACAACCCGAAAACGACGTGTTTCACCCGGCTTTAAATTTTCGGCAATGATCGGTGTCTCGATCAGTGTTTGAGGCTGATAATTTTTTGAGGATGTATTGAACATATCCAAAAATCCGCTCGACTTGTAAAAACTTGTCCCTTTGATATGGTTGGTTGTATGTTGGTTATTGACCAATTTGATCTCCAATTCTACTGTTCCAATCGTATAGTTTCCGATATTTTTAACCATTCCAGTAAAAACAATTTGCTCGGTTTGAAGCAAGCGGTAATTGTTCAAATTAAACACTTCTGCTTTTTTTGTGTATTTATCAAGTGCCATTAATATGATGAATGCTAGTATAGTATTAACGAGTAAGGATGAAACAATAATTGAGGTGCGGATATTGGGACGTTTTTCTCGGAGGGCTAATATAATGGTTAATACAAAAATAATAAACCCGATCAGAAGCGCAATATAGTGCCAAATTGTAAAATAGGTCATCATCGACATTCAGCCTTTATGGTGAGGTTATAATCATTAGTATATCGGAACGGTTCTATGAAAAGTTTAAACGGTGCCGATTTACCTGGTGCGATAGGTTTGTTTAATGTTATAGAACCTTTTTTAAATGGAATGTAGGGATAGAGGGGATCAATATATTTATTATGGGTCACTTTATAGACTCCGGCGTGGAGAGTACACTCTTTAAAAGGGCGTTTGGAAGTGTTGTTGATATCCCCTTTGATGAGTAATGCCTCGGTAAATTCTAGGGCTTTAACCTCACGAAGAAGAATGTTGTTTTTAAAAAGGTATTTGTGGAGCATGATATAGCCGACAACAGGCCCTATGCTCACCACACCAAAGGCGAGAAAGACCAAAAAAATCGCCAATCTCAATTTTCGACGGAAGATGATCGCAATGGTCAGTAATAGGATAAAAAGGATAAAAATCCCTCCAAATAGGAGGTAATCATACATAAGAAGGTTGTGGATAAATTCGGTTATTTTTGCTTTCATTTGTCTCGTGAATTTTTCTCCGCGATCCCGCTCATCCCAAAGCGTCGGGCGAGCTCTTGTTTGATGCGATCGGGAGAGATATTTTTGTGCCCCAGTGCTACCAAGACGTGATAGACTAAATCGGCACATTCGTAAATAATTTCATCTTCATTGCCATCTTTGATCGCAAACGAGAACTCTCCAGCTTCTTCGACCACTTTTTTGAGGATAGCGTTGTCCCCTTTTGAGAGGAGTTTTGCTGTCCAAGAGGTTTCTGGATCGGCGTGTTTACGGCTAAGTATAGTGTGATAGAGTTCATCGATGACTCCATAGGTGGCTGCTGTATCGATTTGGGGTTCGCTGATACTCTCATGACTCTCCAGATCGGTAAAGAAACACGATTTACGACCTGTGTGGCAGGCTACCCCTTCTTGATGGACGATAATAAGGAGTGTATCATTATCACAATCGAGTAAAAAACGCTCAATATGTTGGAGATGACCGCTGCTTTCCCCTTTTTTCCAAAGGCGTTGTTTGGAGCGGGAATAGTAGTGAGCGATCTTTGTCGAAAGAGAGAGTTCTAGCGCTTCACGGTTCATATACGCCATCATTAAAACTTCGAGTGTTGTCGAATCTTGGACGATAACGGGGAGGAGATCGGATTTGTTCCAGTCGATAGTATCTAAATTCATGAGTGAACCTTGTGAGTGTTTATCTTTATATCACTGATGGTATCAAGATAAACACTCCCCGAAGGGGGTGAAGATTTATTCTTTGGAAGAGATTTTTTGGGTATGTTCGCTTTTCATGTCGACCCAAATATTAGGGGTTGAACCTCCTGGTGTTAGGAAAATTTTAGCCTCTTTATTCTCTTTGAGTGCGTCGTTAAATTTACCTTGCACTTTGATCTGTTCGAGCTTGAGCAATCCTGGTGTTAGAGAGTTGGCGATGAGCTGATTAGCTTTGGCTTGCGCCTGCGCTTCGATGGTGAGTGCATTGGCTACCCCTTGGGCTTCGGTCTCTTTTTTGATGGCTTCTTGTTTGGCGCGCTCTACCTCTTGTTGTGCCCGCTCTACCTCTTGTTTAGCGACTTGTACCCGCTCGATCTGCTCTTTTACCTTTGCAGGTAGGATAATCTCACGCAGCTGGATTGATTCGAGTTCAGCCGGAGAGTTCTTTTGCCCTTGAACCGATTTGCGGATCCCCGCTTCGATTTGGGTCGCGATGGTATTGCGCATGATCGGGAGCACTTCTGCTTCGTATTGTCCTACGACGTTACGGACGATATCACGAGCAACGGGATCGATGATTTTATCTTCCCAGCTAAAGCCCCAGTTTGAGATTGTTTGTGCAGCAAGTTGGGCGTTTAGACGGTATTGTACCGTTAGGTCGATAGCGACCGGAAGCCCCCGTTTATCGAGAACAGTAATAGATGGCTTGAGCAAGATCCCCTCACCCGTAGCTGCACCTCGATCTGCCGAATC
>JACXUF010000061.1 GCA_014764105.1 Sulfuricurvum sp.
GTTTTATGGTAAAAACGTTGCGGATCGGTGCCGTTATAATCAATGACGATGTTTTCAACTTTATCGAATTTGTTGATCAACGAATGGGCGATGGTGATCTGCTTTTTGATGTGCTGATCGATGATCGCCTGAGTGAGCATTTTATCGATCCTTTCGTATTTATTAAAAAAAGTACGTCCCTTGAAATCAAGTTTATTGACAACCGTATCATGCTTGAGCCAATAGTGATCGGTAAGCATTTTAATCAGTTTCATATCCATTGATGTCATCGGAAGTGTCCTTTTATTAATATGTCGGTTGGTTGTAAATCACAAAATTTTTAGCCAATGCTTTCAACTCTTCTTTGATCACGGTTTGTTTGGTCTCATTTTCGATATCATCCAATACATCGGCGATACGGTTCGCGATTAGTTCAAACTCTTTTTCTTTCATGCCGCGTGATGTGAGGGCGGGGCTACCGATACGGATACCTGAGGTGACGAACGGAGAACGGGTTTCTCCTGGTACGGTGTTTTTGTTGACAGTGATTCCAGCCCGTCCAAGTGCCGCATCGGCATCTTTACCACTGAACGGTTTATTCAAAAACGATACGAGGACGAGGTGGTTGTCTGTTCCGCCACTGACGATGTCGTAGCCCCGTTCCATCAATACTTTTGCCAATACTGCCGCATTCGCTTTGACTTGTTTGGCGTACACTTTCCATTCATCAGAAAGGTTGTATTTAAAACCTACTGCTTTAGCTGCAATCACATGCACCAGCGGTCCACCTTGTAATGCGGGGAAGATCGCCGAATTGATTTTTTTTGCAATCTCTTCATCGTTTGTCATGATCATACCACCACGTGGTCCTGCAAGGGTTTTATGTGTTGTTGTGGTGACAACATCGGCGTATGGGAACGGGCTTGGGTGTTCGCCCGCACACACGAGTCCTGCGATGTGGGC
The DNA here is from genome assembly GCA_014764105.1 of Sulfuricurvum sp. Lineage (GTDB taxonomy): Bacteria > Campylobacterota > Campylobacteria > Campylobacterales > Sulfurimonadaceae > Sulfuricurvum. Next base: position 943 of record JACXUF010000061.1, read on the forward strand.
GATATCGGCGAATAAGATTGCTCCGACCGCATCGGCGATTTCACGGAATTTTTTGAAATCAATTTCGCGAGCGTAGGCAGATGCACCACACACGATGATTTTTGGTTGAACGATTTTGGCAATGTCCATGACACGCTCATAGTTGATACGACCGTCAAGCTCTACACCGTACGAAAAACTGTGGTAATTTTTGCCCGAAAAACTAACTTTTGATCCGTGGGTCAAGTGACCTCCGTGACTGAGATCCATTCCGAGGAGTTTATCTCCCGCTTGGAGCAATGCCGCATATACTGCACCGTTTGCCGATGAGCCCGAGTGGGGTTGAACATTGGCAAATTTACATCCGAAGAGTTCGCAGGCGCGATCGATCGCCAGTTGTTCTACGCCATCAGCGTATTCGCATCCTCCGTAGTACCGTTTAGTGGGGTACCCTTCGGCATATTTGTTGGTAAATACTGAACCCATCGCTTCCATGACAGCTGGAATGGTAAAGTTTTCAGAAGCAATCATCTCTAAATGATCACTTTGGCGCTCAAGCTCATGAGCACAAAGGGTATAAATTTCGTTGTCGAATTCTTTGAGGAAACTCATTCTTCTTCTCCATGTTGGTTTAGGTTGTTGTGTACAGGTTTCATCGCAGGGAACAGTAATACATCTCGGATTGAGTGTTGATTTGTGAGCATCATGACGAGGCGATCGATTCCGATCCCTTGCCCTGCTGTTGGGGCCATACCGTAGCTGAGTGCGGTGACAAAGTCCTCATCCATTTCGTGTGCTTCATCATCACCCGAATCTTTTGCTGCCATTTGATCTTCGAAACGGTGTAGCTGATCGATCGGATCGTTAAGCTCACTAAATGCGTTAGCAATCTCACGTCCTGCGATAAAGAGTTCAAAACGATCTGTTAATTCCGGACGCTCATCATTGCGACGTGCCAAAGGTGAAATGTCAACTGGATAGTGGGTGATGAAGGTTGGATTAATGAGTTTGGCTTCGACAAATTCATCAAAAAGTTCCCCTTGTAGCTGTCCAAGGCTCATCGCAGCGTTGGCTTCGAGATTTTTTGATCTCAAAAAGGCTAAAATTGCCTCTTTGTTGTTGACGATTGCTTCGGGGACTCCGCCGATTACGCTGAGACTTTTGACGAGTTCGATTTCGGTGAATTGATCAAAATCGACCTCTAAGTCACCATATGGAAGACGTTTGGGTAGATCAAGATGGTCAAAAAGATACTCAAAATACTCTTTGGTGATTATGATTAAATCTTTGTAAGTTTTATATGCCCAGTAAAATTCGATTGATGTGAATTCTGGATTATGGGTCGCATCCATACCCTCATTACGGAAGTTGCGGTTGATTTCGAATACCGCTTCGAATCCGCCGACAATCAGTCGTTTGAGGTAGAGTTCAGGGGCGATTCGCAAATATCGATCAACTCCTAAAGCATTGTGATGGGTGACAAACGGTTTGGCATTGGCACCGCCTGCGATCGGATGCATCATTGGGGTTTCAACCTCTAAAAACCCTTTATCTTCGAAAAACCGTCGGGTTAAACTGATGATGCGAGAGCGGATATGAAACGTCTTCCGTACTTCGGCATTCATAATCAAATCGAGATATCGTTGACGATAACGCATCTCTTTGTCGGTAATACCATGGAATTTCTCTGGAAGAGGAGAGATCGATTTGGTTAAAATTTTCAACATATCGGCATGGAGAGAGAGTTCCCCGTGCTGAGTAATAAACGGATAGCCACTCACCTCGATGATATCACCCACTTCAATTAGTTTTTTAAAAACGTCGTTGTAAAAATTTTCAGGGAGGTTGTCACGTGCAATATAGATTTGGAGCATTCCGCTCTCATCTTCAATTTTGACAAAACTCGCTTTGCCCATCAGTCGGTAAAGTTTGATCCGTCCTGCAACCGTATAATGGCGGTTTTCGTTCCGTTTTTCTTCAGTATGAAAGAGATCGGAGTTGACGTTAAGAAATTTTTCGATGGTGGTATTGCGTTCGGAATGGTTTGCATAAGGATCGATCCCTAGGGCACGGAGTGCTTCGGCTTTTTCGATCCGTTGTTGTACGTACTGGTTTTCGAATACCAATGGTGTTCCTTTTTTATTTTTTAGGGTTGTCATGGCAATTTTTACAAATGCCGTAAATCTGCATGGAGTGTTCTTCCATTTTAAATCCGAGTTCTTTAGCGACCTCTTGCTGACGCATCTCTATCGCTTCGTCTGCAAATTCGATAATACTTCCACATTGGGTACAGATCAAATGATCATGGTGATCTTTAGCACCAAGTTCGTATTTTTTCCCTTGGGCACCAAAAGAGAGTGAGGTGACCATATCGGAGTCTTCAAGAAGTGCAAGGGTCCGATAGACTGTTGCGATACCGGTATTTAGCTCGGGATGTTTATTTTGAATCAGATGGTGGAGTGCTTCGGGAGTTAGATGCTCATCTGAGTTATAGAGAGTCTCCAAAATCACTTCGCGCTGAATGGTGAATTTCAAACCGTTGGCTTTGAGTAAGAGTTTGAAATCGGCTAGTAGTTTGTTATATTCAACGGTTCGTTCGGTAAAATCGGTTAGTTGGCCCATTGTTGTTTCTCCTTTGTGGATGTATTTGTATCACTTTCGTTGTTATCCATCAAAGAAGTGACATCATCGGTTTCGATATGGAGAATGAAATCCCCAGTGGCATACATCGGTTCATAAAAATAACTCTTTGCCATCTTCTCTCCGAAATTTTCACGGATAGCACTAACGCTGAAGAGGGCATAAACTATGATTGAGAGGATAAAGAAAAATTTGCTGCTTCCGACGACAAATCCCAATGCCCGATCCAAGGGTCCTAATCCACTCAAAGAGCTTAGTTTTTTGAATCCTGCACCGAGTGCGATCATTAGAAGCCAAAAAATACCAAGTGCAAAGATAAATCCGACAAGATTAATCGCCGTAGCCGATCCAAAATGAAAAAGGGTGTCACTCAAAAATTTACCGAAAATGCCTCCCAAATGGGATGCGACAAAAACTCCTCCGACGATTCCTGCAAGAGCAAAAACCTCTTTGGAAAAACCATTAAGCAACCCTTTTAGCCCTAAGAGTAGAACAATCGATCCTACGGCGAGGTCAAAATAACTCAAATCCATCAAAGCTCCATTTCATAACGGTCTTTACCGCTATTTTTGGCACGGTATAATGCAGTGTCTGAGCGTTCAATAATACGATCGACGGAATCATTGTCGAGAATTTTGGTGAGTCCGATACTGAGTGTTATTGCAATTTGTTGATTTTGAAACAAAGGTTTATTGTTTCGGCAAAGGCTAAGTAGCCGTTCGGCAACCAATTTTGCCCCGTCCAAATCGGTTCGGTTGAGAATGACAATAAACTCTTCTCCACCGAAACGGTAGACTCGATCTCCATCACGAAGGGCTTTTTTGAGAATTTTAGCGATGAAAATGAGAACTTTATCTCCAGCAATATGACCGAATTGATCGTTGATTATTTTAAAATTATCGACATCGATCATCAGTGCAAAAATATCATAATCTCGTTTCTCTTTTTCTAAAAACACTTTGAGATGTTCATGGAGGGCATAGCGGTTGAATACTTGAGTAAGCGGATCGAGAGAAGTTTTCATCTCTAGTGATTTAACCTGTTCTATAAGAGAATTGATTACATCGTTTGCACGCGCGATCTCATCACTTAAATGGTGATTGAATTCACAGAATTTCTCTGTTAAGGTTCTCAAATCAATAAGGGAGCTATTGGTGCTTTCACTTAGGACTATGGCTTGTTGCTCGTTGATTTGTCCGATTTTTTCACTGGTTTGTGCATAAGATTGGATACTTTGCTCGGCAAGTTCCTTGTATTCTTCAATGACTGAGTTTCGGTAAACGGCAAGATTGTATTCTCCGCATACGAATGAATTGATTACTTCATGCGTAGTCATTGTGACAAGTTCTGCGAATTCAGAAGGATTAATGGTGTCTTGATTGGTGCTAATGGAATCTAGCTGAATAGAGAGCTCTTTGCAGAAGTGCACTAATAAAGGGTGTAGTTGGTTGCTATCCACATCTTTTCCTTGTTGTTATGTTGTCTATTGGATCGGAATTGAATACCTAACAGAACTCTCTAACTGACCTTACGCACTTGATGAAATCAAGAACAATATGGGAAGTTTTCTGCCATATCCGAAAGATATGGCAAGCTTTAGGGGGTTGTAGGGACATTTGTCCCTGCCACTTTACGGGCTTTGCTCGTAAAGTGTGTAACATCAATCTCTAAAGTGAATGCTATTATACTTTTTCAAACATAAATCTAACTTTTGAATGTTTTAATCAGTCCCATTTTAGGATAAATGGATAAAATTCGTCCACTAATAATATGGTGCATTAGCACGCAGGAGAACCAATGAGTACTTGGAGTCGATCCAGCTGGAGAGAAAAACCTATTAAACAGCAACCTACTTATCCAGATACTGCTTTGTTGGAACAAATCGAAACACAGCTTCGTAACTATCCGCCGCTCGTGTTTGCAGGTGAAGCACGTACACTCAAAAAGAACCTTGCCGATGTGTGTGAAGGGAAGGCATTTTTGCTTCAAGGGGGCGATTGTGCTGAGAGTTTTTCAGAATTTCATGCCCACAATATCCGTGATACTTTTAAAGTAATGATGCAAATGGCAGTGGTAATGACCTTTGCCGGAGGTGTTCCAGTTGTCAAAGTGGGGCGTTTGGGGGGACAATTTGCCAAACCTCGTTCATCCGATACCGAAACGGTAGAGGGTGTGACACTGCCGAGTTATCGGGGTGACATTATCAATGGTGTCGATTTTGATGCCACTGCCCGTATTCCTGACCCGTATCGAATGGTTCAAGCGTATAACCAATCGGCGGCAACACTCAATCTTCTTCGTGCATTTGCAACAGGGGGATTGGCCGATTTACACCAAGTTCATGCGTGGAATCTCGGATTTGTCGGACAAAACGAAATGACCCGCAAATACGAAGAGCTCTCTCGCCAAATCGATGACTCTCTCCGTTTTATGGCGGCATGTGGAATTACATCTGATAAATTTCAAACTCTACGAGAAACCGATTTTTTTACCTCGCACGAAGCATTGCTCCTCAACTACGAAGAGGCGTTTACTCGTCAAGATTCATTGACGGGTGACTGGTATGATGTATCGTCGCACATGTTGTGGATCGGTGATCGTACCCGTCAGCTTGATGGTGCCCATGTTGAATTTATGCGTGGGATCAAAAACCCGATCGGGGTCAAAGCGGGTCCATCGATGGATCCAGAAGATTTAGTCCGTTTGTGCGATATTCTGAATCCTGAAAATGAAGCTGGACGGTTGAACATCATTGTCCGTATGGGGGCTGATAAAGTGGCAGATAGGATGCCTGCGTTGATCCATGCAATCGAGCGGGAAGGGAAAAAAGTGCTCTGGAGCTGCGATCCGATGCACGGTAATACCATTACTAGCAACGGTTACAAAACCCGCCCAGTAGAACAGGTACTCAAAGAGATGAAACAGTTTTTTCAAGTGCACAAAGCAGAGGGGACGTATGCAGGAGGGGTCCATTTGGAGATGACCGGTAAAAATGTTACAGAATGTCTCGGGGGATCGTTCGAGGTTACTTCTGAGAACCTTAAAAGCCGTTATCACACCCACTGTGATCCACGCCTTAACGCTGATCAATCATTGGAATTAGCATTCCTGATCGCTGATACCCTCAAAGAAGCACATCGTTAATTATTCTGTTCACATTGAGCTTTGTCAAATGGTGCAGAATCGCACAAACGGGTAGATGCTCTTGCCCTTTTTATTTTTTCTGACACTCCGGACAAATTCCTAAGATCACTATCGAAACCTCTTTGGTTTGATAATTGTGAACATCTATAGATGTTTGAAGTAGAGTGTTTGGATCAAAATGGATATCTTTTAGTTCGCCGCAGCACTCACACATCACATGGGCATGAGACTCTTTTTCAATTTCATATTTTGTTTTTTGACTCGGAATTTTCACTTCTCGAATCAAGTTTTTTTCCATCATTGTGTGGATATTTTTATATAAAGTAGCGAGTGAAATGGATGAAAATCTCTGGCGTATCGATTGAAATAGATCGTCAATACTGATGTGTCCAGCACGATCCATGAGGTCAATAATGGCTAAACGTTGAGGAGTCGCCTTGAGATGATTGGATTTGAGCAAAAGTTCATGTTTCATAATTGGTGATTATAAACAATTTAAGATGATAAGCTCTATAAAGAAGTATAAACGCTGAGAGTTTTGAAAGTATTTTTAAGTTTTCCCCTTTTAACAGGGGAAATTGAGAGGTTTCGAGCGAAATTAGAGTGCTTCGATGGTTCGGATCAGCTCATCAGGTTTGTTGGAATATTGGAGCGCTGTCTCTTTGGTAATGATTTTTTTGCGTAAAAATTCTACTATCTCTTGATTCGGTAACAACACTTGAGAGATAACGGCGATCAAAGAGGTGGAGAGCTGCGCACGTACCTGAGGTTGTTCGTCTCCGCTGAAAACATCGATAATACGGTTGATGGTTTGTGGGGCGGAGTTGGTATGGAGGGTTCCAAAAACCAAGTGACCCGTTTCTGCCGCCGTGAGGGCAGCGGCAATGGTCTCTTTGTCCCGCATCTCCCCGATGAGGATCACATCTGGGTCTTCACGAAGGGCGTATTTGAGTGCCGACGAGAAACTTCGGGTATCGGTACCGATGTTACGATGGGAAAAAAGAGATTTTTTGTTTGTGTGAACAAACTCAACCGGATCTTCGACAGTGATGATATGGCGCGCCTCATTGAGGTTGATCTCATTGAGCATTGCTGCAAGGGTGGTTGATTTGCCACTTCCAGTAGGACCGGTCACGATGATGAGCCCTTTTTCCCGCTTGATGAGTTCTTTAAATATTTTTTTGGCGTTCAAGTCATCCAAAGAGGGGATCGTGACGGGGATAATACGAAATGCGCAGGCGATATCGTCTAACGTTTTGTAGTAGTTGGCACGGAAACGACCGACATCGGGGATAACGATTGAAAAGTCGAGCTCATTATCTTCCTCGAATGTTTTCTTTTGTTTCTCGGTGAGGAGAGAATAGGCCATCTCTTCGATATCTGCTCCTGTCAAGACGGGTAGATTCAGGGCAACGAGTCGACCATCAATCCGAATCTGCGGTTCAGAACGGCTGACGAGATGGAGATCAGACGCTTTGTAGGCGACAACACTTTTGAGAAGCTTGTAAATATCTAATGGTGCATTCATGATTTAAATATTCTTTCATAGAGAGATGGATTGAAACCGACGATCAGTTTGCCGTTATGTTCGATAACTGGGCGTTTGATAAGGAGATTATGATTGCTCATCCACTCGATTTTGGAACGATCGTCAAGATCGAGAGATCTGAGTCCTAACGTTTTGTAGGTGGTCCCTTTGGTATTGAGTAAAACCGATAGAGGAGATTGAACCGACCATCTCTCAATAACCTGAGCAGAAACGGGATCGGTTTTGAAGTCGTGAAAGATATAGGAAACACCGCAAGAGTCTAAATATTTCAGAGCTTTTTGAACACTGCCACAGCTTTTAATCCCGTAAACGTGTGTCATAATCTACTCGATAATTTTCGGTACGATGAAAAAATGATCCGACGCATGGGGAGCATGCGATAAGATATCATCACTGACGGCTCTATTGACGATACCGTTGTCTTCTCGCAAACGTGTAGAAATATCCGACATGGCAAAGGTTGCATCGACCCCTTCAGTGGAGAGCTCCGAGAGATTATCAACAAAGGAGACAATTTTGCTGAGCTGAGCGATCATCTCTTGACGATCTTCTTGTGGGATTTGGAGATAGGAGAGTTTCTCTAGTCTTTGAAGTAGTATTTCATCGATTTGCATGGTTAACCTAATTCGTGATAGATTTATGAAAATAATTGTATCCTAAAAAAAGGTTTACTTAACTTTAACGTAGCGTGAGATATTATTATCGCTGTAAGAAGCCAGTGAAAGACAGGAGCCGTTTTGAGTCTAAAAGAGAATATGGAAGCCCTCAAAGAGGGGCTGAATTCTGAAGAGAAGTTTTTTGAGAGTGCAATTCGGACGGAGCGTTTTGTCAAACGGTACCAAAAACCGTTGATGGTGTTGGTTGTGGGTTCATTGTTGGCAGTAGCGGGAGCGATTGGATATCAAAGTTATGTAAACGCAAAAATCGAAAGTTCAAATGGTGCATTTAATGTGTTATTGACCAATCCGACTGATAAAATAGCGGAAGAAACATTGAAAAATGACAATCCGGAATTGTACGATGTGTGGAGGCTTTCACGCTCGGTTGCGAATAGCGACGTAAGCGCTTTGGAAGGGTTGAAAAACTCTCAAGCATTTGGTATTGGTGATATCGCATCGTATGAAGCGGCTGTGATCAAAGGGGATATTGGTGCCTTGGAGCAATACACTAAAAAACAAGGTGCCCTTTATAAAGACATGGCATTGATTGAGCTTGCCGTTACGTTGATTGAAAAAGGGGATGTTAAAGCCGCACACCAAAAAATTGCTCAAATCGATGAAAATTCACCACTTTATCAAGTCGCCCAAGCCCTTTCTCACTATGGAGTAAAATAATGAAATTTTCTTTGATCGCTTTATCCCTAGTTGGGTTGGTCCTTTTGAGTGGATGCTCCCACAAAGAGGTTTACAAACCGGAGAATATCAAAGGGGAGTGGCGTAATGCAGGACATTTGAGTGCATCGATTGCCCAAAGTACATCGTCTGCCGCTTTGCTGGAGGATAGAACTGTATTGACAAAGGAGGGTGAGAAAAAAATCAAAATCCCCCAAGAGTACCGTCTAATCAATGCGGATGAGAACTGGGTCATTAGCGAAAGTCCTGAGGGTAACTTGGTACTTTTCCCATCAAATGGAACGGATAGAAAAATAACGTTGGAGTTGAAACGGGGAGTTGCCGCCGCCAGTGTCCAAAACGATACGATAGCGGTGTTGTTTGTCAATAATGATATGGCGCTGTATTCTCTAGAGAGCAAAAAACTTGTTTTCAAAGAGAGTGGGAACGCTCCGATTGCGGTTGATGCTCGTATCGCTAACCCCTATTTTTTGAAAGAGTTGGTCCTTTTTCTGACCCTTGATGGGAAAATTGTGATCGTGAACTCAGAGACCAAACAGGTGCTTCGCTCAGTAGTTGTTAGTTCGGCGGAACTTTTCAATAATATCACCTATATGAATGTTATTGATAACCATTTGGTCGCTTCGACCGGAAGTGGTGTTTTGGCATTATCCCAAAAAGAGTCGCGTGAAAAATATGAGATCCGAAACATCGCTTACACTGCCGAAGGAATTTGGCTGACGACGAAACAGGGGGAGATTATCGCGCTTGACCCTACGTTGCAGTTTAAAGCGAAAAAGAAATTCCCGTTTGCCCATTTTGTAGGGCTTAGTGTCCAAAGCGATCGCATCTATGTTCTAGAACAAGGGGGGTATATGATCGCTTTGACGAAAAATCTGTTGTCCTATGATATTTATGATGTCGATATGGATAGCGATAGCAAAATTTTTGTCGGAGACGGACGTTTTTATTTTGACGACCGCTACATTAATATCAAATAATGTCCAAAGAGCTAGAGGCTTTTATTGAGTATATTACTGTCATAAAAGCTCTAAGCTCCCGAACGATTGAAGCGTATCGTGGCGATTTGATCGACCTAGAGATGGCTTTGGGGAAAAGTCTTGTTGAGATTGATTCAAGTGCTGTATTTCGTGCATTGGAACACCATCGAAACAAGCGAACATTAAACCGTAAACTCTCCTCTTTTAACTCTTTTTTGGACTTTTGCCACCGAAATCGATTTGATTCGGCATCGACAAAATTCGCATTGGCAAAAGTGCCAAAAAATCTTCCCAAATATCTTCCTTATGAGGCGATCCAAACTGGTTTACAGATGATCGATCGCAGTGATTGGATCGGTTTGCGCGATTATGCTTTGATCTTATTTTTGTACGCTACTGGAGTGAGGGTAAGTGAATCATTGGTTGTACAAGAGGGGGATATCGAGGGGGAGTGGCTCCGTATTCGTCACGGAAAAGGGGAAAAAGAGCGCTATGTACCGATTGCACCCGAGGCATTAAAGGCTTTGCGTACTTATCAGGATGCACTGCCGTATAAGCGTTTGAATCTTTGGCTCAATTATCGTGGTGAACCGTTGAGTCGGATTTCGGTTTTTAAAATAACCCAAAAATATTTGGGTGTTTCACCCCATGCGATTCGCCACTCTTATGCGACATCATTGATCCTTGGCGGTGCCGATTTGCGTGTAGTACAAGAGCTTTTGGGGCATGCCTCTCTCTTGACGACACAGATATATACTCATGTTCAAAAACATAATCTTCAAGAGACAGTATTGAACCATCATCCGATGGCGCATCAATAAATGACTCGTACAAAATTGCATTTCTCATCAGTTTACAATGTATAGTCTAATTGTATATCTTTGACTTATTTACTGACCCTTACTCACTTGATGAAATCAAGGGCAAAAGGGTAGTTTTCTGCCATATCCGAAAGATATGGCAAGCTTTAGGGGGTTGTAGGGACATTTGTCCCTGCCACTTTA